>JAYWBH010000123.1:0-7333 GCA_043781815.1 Bryobacterales bacterium
AATGGTGGCTTGTCTGTTTTCTATCAGGATGTAACAGACCGCAAGCTTGCCGATGCACAACTGCACGAAAGTGAGGAACGCATGCGCTTGCTCATTGAAAGCGCCAGGGGCCATGCCATCATTGGCCTGGATATGGATGGCGATGTTACCAACTGGAACGTTGGAGCGGAGCGACTGTTCTTATACAATCGGACTGAAATTCTGGGCGAATCGGCTGTCATTCTATTTACACCTGAAGACCGTGAAAAGATGGCCCTGGAAGAGGAATTGTTTGCCGCTCACGAAAATGGTGTGGCTCACTATGAACGTTGGCATTTGCGAAAAGATGGCGTAAGTTTTTGGGGAAGTGGCACCGTCACTCCTTTGCGCGACGGAAACGCAGTACTAAAAGGATTTGTGAAAGTGTTTGAAGATCGAACACAAGAATGGCATGCCGAACAATCGGTTCGTGCTAGCGAGACGCGTTTTCGGGCGGCAATCGAAGCAAGCAGTGCTCTTCTTTGGACCAACGACGCGACAGGTAAGATGGACGGTGAACAGCCCGGCTGGGGCGGCTTCACGGGTCAGAGCCCGGACGAATATCAGGGCTACGGGTGGTCGAAAGCGGTGCACCCCGACGATGCCCAGCCCACCCTTGCTGCCTGGGAAAAAGCCGTCGCCTCGCGCACCACTTTTGTGTTTGAACACAGATTGCGTCGTCACGATGGGGCTTGGAGGTTGTTTTCAATCCGCGCTGTGCCGGTGCTTGACGAAGCTGGTGCCATCAAGGAATGGGTCGGTGTCCACACCGATATTACAGACCAGCGCAGCCTGGTCAATGCGCTGCAAGAAAGTGAAGCCCGCTTCCGCATGCTGGCGAACAATATCAGTCAGTTTGCCTGGACGGCAGATCATACTGGGTCCATCTTTTGGTACAACCAGCGTTGGTACGATTACACTGGCACTACGCTCGAAGAGATGCAAGGCTGGGGTTGGATGAAGGTGCAACATCCAGACCATTTGGAGCGGGTGCAGGAGCGCTTTCGAGCATGCATCGACCGCGGCGAAGCTTGGCAGGATACGTTTCCGCTGAGGAGTAAGGGCGGTGAATGGCGCTGGTTTCTATCGCGAGCCTTACCCATATTGGACGAGGCAGGCAACGTGGTGCGCTGGTTCGGTACCAATACCGACATAACAGAAAATAGAGCCAGGGAAGAGGATCTGCGGTTAGCAAATCAGGATCTGGAGCAGTTTGCGTTCACAGCGTCACACGATCTTAAAGAGCCCCTTCGTAACCTGGTCATCTTCAGCCAGCTTCTTCAGCAAGACTACAGCGATAAGTTTGACGCAGCGGGGATGGAGTATTTGCAGCACGTTGTAGAAGGGGCGCAAAGGATGGACGCCCTGATTTCAGACCTTCTGGCATATACGCACACAACTCGCTCGGATGATGAAGCAGTTGCCCCCGTGAATACTGAAGCAGTCCTGGAGCAGGTGCTTAAAGATCTCAATAGCATTGTCCAACAAGGGGATGCCTCAATTCGCTACGACCCAATGCCTGCCGTTGCAATGAAGGAAGTGCACCTTCGCCAACTGTTTCAGAACCTGATTGGCAATGCCTTAAAATATTGCAAAGACAACCAGCCTCCCAGAATCTATTTGACGGCAGAGCGGAACAACGATGTCTGGAAATTCTCTGTTCAAGATAACGGCATTGGCATAGCGCAGCAGTATCAAAAGCAAGTATTTGGTCTTTTCAAACGACTGCATGTGAATGGAGGGAAATATCCTGGGACGGGTATCGGGTTGGCGATTTGTCACAAGATAGTGGAACTGTATGGTGGGCGGATTTGGGTGCAATCAGAAGTGGACATGGGGACAACAGTTCACTTCACAATTCCTGTTCCCGCGTCGGAAGCCATGCCCAACATCTCTTAATTACCGCACCACACCCGACAATGGCGAGCTTGCCGATGCATACAGCTTCTTTGGCATGCGTCCTGCAAGATAGGCCAAACGCCCAGCTTTTACGGCGTAATTCATGGCTTCTGCCATTTTCGGCGCGTCCTCTGCAGCGGCGATGGCGGTGTTCATCAATACGCCTTCGTACCCCAACTCCATGGCCAATGCCGCATCCGATGCGGTACCAACCCCAGCATCTACAATCAATGGAACTGCTGTAATCATTTCGCGCAGGATTCGCAAATTGGTGATGTTTTGTATGCCCAATCCACTGCCGATCGGCGCGGCTAGGGGCATCACTGCAGCGGCACCGGCATCCACTAATTTGCGCGCGTTAATCAGGTCGTCAGTGGTGTAAGCCAGCACTACAAAGCCTTCCTTGGCCAGAACACGAGTTGCTTCCAGCAGACCTTCATTATCGGGAAACAGAGTTTTTTCATCGCCGATCACTTCCAGCTTCACCCAATTCGAAAGCCCCACTTCACGACCCAACCGTGCCGTGCGAATGGCTTCATCGGCGGTGTAACAGGCAGCGGTATTCGGCAGTAGAAACACTTTCGAACGGTCAATATGATCCACCAGCGATTCGCCACTTTTATCATTCCAATTCACACGGCGAACAGCAACGGTAACCACTTCAGCGCCACTGGCTTCATGACACAGCTTCATTTCCTGATTGCTTCGGTACTTCCCGGTTCCTACAAACAAGCGCGAAGAAAACTCGCGATCAGCAATGCGTAACGTATCGACCATACTTTCATTGTAATGGTTGAATCCGTTATAGAATCGGGATAGGTTCCCATGCCAACAACGCTCACCGCTACGCCGCCGACCGCCATCCCGATGGATCCTCCGCGCAAGCAGTGGACTCGCTCAGAATTCGAACAGTTGGAACAGAAAGGGCTATTCGATCAGCAGCGCGTGGAGTTGGTTTATGGAGATTTGATCAATAAAATGGGCAAGAATCGTCCACACGTGAATGCATTGGCCTTGATGGTTAAATGGCTCAGCAAGTTTTTTGATTTGGCGCTGGTCAACCAGGAAGCGTCCATTGATGTTGCCCCGCAAGATAATCCAACGAGTGAGCCTCAACCTGATTTAATTGTCTTGAAGCGGCCAACCAATCAAATTGCTGTTGGAAATCCAAGACCCCAGGAGTTGCAACTGGTCATTGAAGTATCAGACACCAGCCTGCACTTTGACCTGACCCGGAAAGCAGATCTCTACGCCCGCGCGGGCATCGTAGAATATTGGGTGTTAGATGTGGCGGGTCGAAAATTATTTGTACATCGGGAACCACGCGTGGGCAAATATCAATCGGTAACAGAATATTCCGAAGAGGAAAGCGTTGCCCCTTTAGCTGCACCGCAAGCACAATTTTTAGTTAGCTCGGCATTCCCACCTACTGAGTAACATTCTTCCATGCGCGCACTCTTCTTGTTGGCAGCAACAGTCCTGGCTCAACAACCCACATTTCGTGGGGGAGTGGAACTGGTGACGCTAGCGTTTTCCGTTATGGGGCCAGACGGTAATTTCATTCAAGGTCTTAAAAGGGAAGATTTCACCCTTCTCGACAACGGCAAGCAGGTTCCCATCAGCCAGTTTTGGCAGGACACTGACTTACCACTTACGGTCGCTTTAGTGGCCGATATCAGCGGCAGTCAACGCCGCATGATTGAAAAACATAAACAGAGCATGGGGCAATTTTTACACCAAATGTTAGGACCTAAGGATCAGGCGTTGCTGGTTACCTTGGATTCACGTTTGAATCTGATTCAGGATTTCACCAGTTCCAATGAGCAACTGCAAAGCGTAGTGGACCGGCTGTTGGTGCAACGCCTTCCCTTCAGCAGGCTGGGCGATCCATGCGTGAGGCCGGGCAGTGAAAATCGTCGCAGTCCTTGTGGTGGAAGCATTATATGGAACAGCGTGTTTTACACCGCCAGGTTGAAGATGAAAGGTTCCGATGGACGTAGGGCGCTGATCTTACTGACCGACGGTGAAGATTCCGGCAGCGATAAATCCTTGACTACCGCCATTGAAGCCGCCCAGGGTGCAGATACCATTGTCTTTCCAATTCAGGAGCCCGCGCATGGTCGAAGGGTCGGCAGCAGCGGGCGTAAAAAATTGGCACGGCTTGCTGCGGAAACGGGAGGCGTTTTATTTGACGGGACCCAACATGAGCCGAAGGATATTTTCGACAGAATCGAAAAAGAACTTCGAAGCCAATACATGCTGGCCTTCTCTCCGCCACAGAAATCGCGCGATGGAAAGTTTCACAAACTGGAAGTAAAGCTGAAGCAACCTGGGGCCAAAGTGCGAAGCCGTTCCGGTTACTATGCCCCTGATGGCACGGCGCAGCAGTGATTACCGTCGCCGCAAAATTAGCAAATGGCGGCGCAGTCAGCTCACGGATATCCGTCAAAGGCGAACCGCGCGGACCCCTATGTGGCATGGGTATCTGCTTTGAATGCGCAGTGACAGTGGATGGTGAGCCGCATGTTCGCAGTTGCCAACTGCTAGCGAAACCGGGAATGCTTGTGGAAACTGAAACCGGCCAGAGGCACTCCCTGATCGGCACTCAACGCATCAGGCCGATTGTCGGGGAACCCCGCAATTTCGACATTGTAATTGCGGGCGCGGGCCCAGCCGGAATCGCTGCCGCAATCGCTGCCCGGCAAGGCGGTGCCTCCGTTGGAATGGTCGACGACAATCCATCTGCGGGCGGCCAAATATGGCGAGGTGAAAGCAACCAGGAGTTGCGTCAATTCGTTGCATCCGGCGCGCAACTGTTGACTGAGACCCGCATTGTGGACGTTCCAGAACTAGGAATCCTTCAAACGGAACACTTCCAGCTCCGTTATAAAAAATTGATTTTAGCAACGGGAGCTCGGGAATTGTTCCTGCCATTCCCCGGCTGGACGTTGCCCAATGTGATGGGCGCGGGCGGCCTGCAGGCCATGGTGAAAGGTGGGCTCAACATCATCGGCAAGCGTGTTGTCATCGCCGGTTCAGGCCCACTGTTGATCGCTGTTGGGGCCAGCTTATTGAAACGTGGGGCCAAGGTTGTAGCGATTGTTGAGCAGGCCAGTTTCAGCAACGTGGCCATGTTTGGATTGCAACTGACCAGGCAGCCCTCGAAGGCTACGCAAGCTGCCCAACTGATGTGGCAACTTCGCAAAGTCCCCGTCTACTGGGGTAGCTATCCGGTACAAGCCGAAGGCAATGGCAAGGTGGAAAGGGTGATTCTGAATGACGGTCGAACCCTGACCTGCGATTATCTGGCGTGTGGATTCGGGCTTGTACCCAACACAGGACTCGCGTCATTACTCGGTTGTCAGCTCAGCGGGGAGTTTGTCAAAGTGGACAATCAGCAGAGCACATCCATGCAGAATGTGTTTGCCGCCGGCGAATTGACGGGCATCGGCGGACTGGATAAATCAATGGTGGAGGGAAGCATTGCAGGCTTCACCGCATCAGGAGATTTCCGCAGCGCGCAAGCTTTGTACCACGAACGCGATTCGCTGCACCCATTCCAATCTGAGCTTAAAACAAGGTTCGCTCTGAGTACCAAACTGTTCCAACTAGCCCAATCCAACACCATCATTTGTCGCTGTGAAGACGTCACACTAGGCCAGTTAGAAGATCACAGCAGTTGGCGTGAAGCCAAGCTACACACCCGCTGCGGCATGGGTCCATGTCAAGGTCGAGTATGTGGGCCAGCTCTTGCCTTGTTGAAGGGCTGGACGAATGATGGCGTGCGTCCACCGCTGAGTCCCGTCAAAGCCACCGCCTGGCTGAAGTAAATTTAGTTGAACCAATTGCAGAAGTTGTTCGTTCTAAAATGAAGTAATCCTATGAACCTTACCAGACTCATTTGCCTCACCGCCGCAACGGCTTTTACCCTTTGCCCACTCACTGCGCAAACCAAAGCAATTCCACCAATCATTGATCGGGAACTTCTTTTCGGCAATCCCGAAATCACCGGTGCCCAGCTTTCCCCCAATGGGAAATTCATCGCCTTTCAAAAGCCCTATAAAGACACCCGCAATGTGTGGGTGAAGAAGACCGAGGAACCATTTACTGCGGCTCGCCTTCTAACCGTTGAAACCAAGCGCCCCATCGCCGGTTACTTCTGGAGTCGCGATTCCAAATACATTCTCTTTGTGAAAGACAATGATGGGGACGAAAATTTTAACGTCTACGCAGTGGACCCCGCCGCATCTCCCGCCACTGGTGCCGATGCCCCTACTGCCCGCGATCTTACTGGCGCCAAAGGCATTCAAATACAGATCTACAGCATTCCAAAGAATGATCCGGACACCGTTTACATCGGCCTCAATGATCGCGACAAGGCCTGGCACGATCTCTACAAACTGAAGCTTTCCACCGGCGAGAAGACTTTACTTCGTAAGAACACCGAAAAGATTGCCAGTTGGTTCTTCGATGAACAAGGGCAACTACGCTTAGCCATGCATGTGACGGATAGCGGGGAACAACAAATTCTGCGCGTGGATGCGGCAGGTTTCACCAAAGTTTATTCCTGCGACGTATTTGAATCCTGCGGCCCCGTGCGGTTCACCAAAGACGGCAAGCGTGTCTACATGGAAACCAATAAAGGTAGCAAAGATCTTGCCGAACTGGTGTTGTTTGACCCGACAACGTCAACTGAAGTGCTAGTGGAATCAGACCCCATGAAGCGAGTCGATTTCGGCGCAGCTATTTTTAGCGATGTCACCAACGAAATTACCGCCACCGTATATGTTGACGAAAAGACCCGGCGCTATTTCAAAGATAAGGGTCTGGAAGCTGATTACAAGTTGCTGCAATCTAAACTGCCTGGAAAAGAAATCGGTTTCGGATCACATTCCAGCGATGAAAAACTGTGGCTCATCTCCGCCAGTGGCGATACCGAACCTGGCTCAACTTACCTGTTTGATCGTACAAATAAAAAACTGACGCTACAGTATGTTGTTCGTGAAAAGCTGCCCCGTGAATCGCTTTCTGCGATGAAGCCCATTCGTTATAAATCTTCCGACGGCCTGGAGATTCCAGCTTATCTTACCTTGCCCAAAGGCTTCGCAGAAAAAGGTTTACCCACGGTGATTGTGCCGCATGGCGGCCCTTGGGGTCGTGATACCTGGGGCTACAACAGCCTGGCGCAATTCTTCGCCAATCGCGGATATGCAGTGCTCTCTATGAACTTCCGCGGCTCCACTGGCTATGGTAAAAAGTTTCTGAATGCAGGCAACGGCGAATGGGGACGCAAGATGCAGGACGACATTACCTGGGGTGTCAAGCACCTGGTTGCCGAAGGAATTGCCGACCCCAAACGTGTCGCCATCCTCGGTGGATCCTACGGTGGTTACGCCACTCTCGCCGGTGTTGCCTT
>JAYWBH010000124.1:0-2354 GCA_043781815.1 Bryobacterales bacterium
AGTGGAAAGCAACTGTTCCATGGTGCCGTTTTCCCATTCGCGAGCAATGCAAAGGGACGTCAGCAGTGCGGCGATAATCATGAGGATCACTGGGATCAATCCGGGCACAATGAAGTTTCGCGACTTCAAATCGTTGTTGTACCAAACGCGCACCTGAGCTTCAGTCAGCGGTTTTACATGCATACCCGTCCGCTGATCCAGCCGTTGCGCACTTCGCTCCAGCGCATACAGATTGACCACCGTGGTGACGTAAGCCATGGCTATCGATGCAGTATTCGAATCACTTCCATCCAGCAACACCTGCACAGGAGCCTCTTTCCCAGCTTCTAAGAGACGAGTAAAATCGGGCGGTATCACTAGACCAAACACGATCTTATTGCTATTAATCCCTTTTTCGATGGATGGATAGTCGCCAGAAACACTGCGTACATCGAAGTAAGTGGAACCTTGAAAAGCTTGAATCAGGTCACGACTGGCAGGCGAGTTGTCCTGATCATAGATGATGGCTGGAAGGTGATTCACATCCAGGGACAAGGCGTATCCGAAGAGTCCAAGCATGAGAATGGGAATGAGCAGGGCCATGCCCAGGCTACGCGGATCGCGAACAATGTGCAAAAACTCTTTCCGAAAGACGGCACGGATTCGACGGAAGCTCATGTTACTGCCTCCTGACGTTCAATTTCGTTGATGAAAACCTCTTCCATGCTCTTAGCGCCTAACTTTTGTTTAAGAGCTCGCGGTGTATCCAGAGCAATGACTTTACCCTTATACATCAGTGCTACGCGATGGCAGTATTCCGCTTCATCCATATAATGCGTGGTAACAAAAATGGTTTGACCGCCAGCCGAAAGATCGTAGATCAGATCCCAAAATGACCGACGCGCAATGGGGTCAACACCGCTGGTTGGTTCGTCTAAAAACAGAATGGGCGGTTCATGTAAAATGGCGCAACCCAGCGCTAGACGCTGCTTCCAGCCACCAGGAAGCTGGCCGGTTAACTCACCGCGACGCTCTTCCAGATTAGCCATGCGTAGCGCGAAACTCTTGCGTTCTTCACGACGTTCCTTAGGCACTCCATAAATGCCGCTGAAGAAATCAAGATTCTCTTCCACCGTCAAATCACCATACAGAGAAAATTTCTGCGACATGTAGCCGATGGATCGCTTCACTAGTTCCGGCTGCGTACCGACGTCGAATCCACTTACGGTCGCCTGTCCTGAAGTGGGACCCAGCAGGCCGCACAGAATGCGAATTGTTGTCGATTTACCAGCGCCATTGGGTCCAAGAAAGCCGAATATTTCACCCTTGGCCACACGCAGGGAAACATTGTCTACCGCCACAAAATCGCCGAAGCGTTTTACTAACTTGTCGATGACAACCGCATCCGGTTCAGGCATGTTTTTCCTCAGCCGTAACAACCGCTACAAACACGTCTTCTAAAGATGGTTCAATGATTTGGGCCGTCATCCAGTCAGACACATTCACTTCGGGCGCAGCATGCACATGCAATGTTGCGCCCGACGGCTTGACGCCCCATATGCCCTGATGCGCTTCCAATTCGCGACGAGTAGCGCGCATGTCTTCCGGTTCCACTTCCCAAAAGCGCCCTGGCATAGCTTTTTTCAATTCAGCGGGCGAACCGCAACGAATCAACCGCCCTTCATGCATCAGCCCAACACGACCGCAACGCTCCGCTTCGTCCAAATAGGAAGTGGAAACAATGAGCGTCATTCCGCCTTGCACCAGATCTTCGAGAATCAGCCAAAAATCCCTGCGAGACACTGGGTCCACTCCATTGGTAGGTTCATCAAGCAGAAGAATTGCAGGCTTGTGCAGCAAGGCGCACATCAACGCCAACTTTTGCTTCATGCCGCCGGAAAGCTGTCCTGCGGGTCGATTTCGAAACGGCTCCATGCGCGTCATCCCCAGCAGGCGCAGTTTCAAGGGCTCCAGTGTTGCATCGCTGATGCCGAACAGATCGGCATAAAAATCCATGTTCTCTTCCACTGTCAGATCCTGATACAGACCAAAGCGCTGGGCCATGTATCCAATCTGATCGCGCACTTGGGTGGTTTGCTTCACCGGATCGAAGCCTGCAACCCGCGTCTGTCCTTCAGTGGGATCGACCAAGCCACATAGGATTCGTAGCGTCGTAGTTTTACCCGCGCCATCAGGTCCCACCAAGCCGAAAACTTCGCCAGCAGCAATCGCAAGATCCAACTTGCTGATAGCCGTCACCGAGCCGAAGCGTTTGGTGAGTCCGATGATTTCAATAGCACTCATCTAATTTCCGCTGAGATCAATCACCGCATCCACAGGCATGTTCAACTTCAATTCCTGCTGCTTATTTTCCA
>JAYWBH010000125.1:0-7326 GCA_043781815.1 Bryobacterales bacterium
GCTACCACCAATATTGTTCGTTCCAGAATTCAGCACCGGACCCAAAGGGCTGGCATAATCGCCGCCGCGCTGCCCGCCAGTTTGCGCATGAAAAACCCACTTGCCGACGCCGTATTCCAGGCCTCCAGAAAGTCCGCCCAGGCCATTGTTCGTCCCGCCAATGGTAGTGACATATCCGCTGGCGCCCTGGTGCGGTTCGTGATGCATTTCGTGATGCCCTGTAATCATGTTCACAACCCCGCCCAAGGCGTTGGTCCCATAAAGCAAGGTGGCAGGTCCACGGACCACTTCCACACGTTCCAACGCCGCTGGGTCCACAGGTTCACCGTGATCTCCGGATTGCGAGGAGAGCGTTCCGGTGGGCATGCCGTCTTGCATAATCAGCACGCGGTCGCCATCGAACCCACGGATCACCGGGCGCGAATTCCCTGGACCATAACTGCGCTTGTTGACGCCAGTTTCCTTGTCCAGAACATCACCTAAAGAGGTGGCCGCTTTGGCCGCCAAGTCCAGCGAGTCTAAAGAACTGGTGGAGCTAAATGTTTCCAGGGGTGTTTCCTGCTTCCCCGATGCGGTAACGGTGAGTTCTTGTTTCAGCGCACCTAACGACATTTTGAAATCGGCAGTGGCGCTGGAACCAGCGGTGACTTCCACTTTCTGGCGAGTATCGGTCAAGGCCATCATGTGGGCGACGATTTCGTATTTGCCGACGGGAATATTGTTGAATTCGTATTTGCCAAAATCGTCGGTATCGACACTTTTTCCAGTGGGGAGCAGCAGCACACGCGCATGATGCAGCGGATCGCCACTAGTGGCCAGAGTTACCGTTCCACGGATGGAACCGGTTTGGGCGTAGAGTCCAGTGGATGGACAACATAGGGCAAAGGAGAAAAAGAAGTTGCGCATCGTTTGTATCAGTTTGGCACTGTGAAACGGGAATCAGCACAGCATTCTTATGAACGGGGTCAATCTAAGGGGTGAGCGGGACCAGGATTGGGTTTGGCGGGCGCAGCACATTGAAAATAGTTAATTTAGTATATACTCAAACTATCGATTTAGTTATCAAACAATTTAGCAAGGTATGGCAACCTTGTTATTGGGGTTTACTAATTGGTGATGCGAATCTGATATAGTTGCGTCATCGTTTACTTAGGGAGGTTTCTCATTGCAGAACCATGCAGTTCGATCCGTATATTTAACCGCTTTAACAGCTTTGGGTATGATGCTTTGCCCCATTGCTTTCTCACAATCTCAAACCGGCTCGCTTTCAGGGTCTGTGCTGGACGTCAACGGTGCCGCAGTAGCTGGGGCAACCATCGATGCAACGCTTGTTGCGACGGGCACAACACTCCATACGCAATCCACCGAGTCGGGCGCTTACGTGTTCCCAAACATGCAGACCGGCATTTGGACAGTCACTGCCGAAATGGCAGGTTTTAAGAAATTGGTTCGCACGCAAATTCAAATCTTCATCGCCCAACGGCAAGCTCTTGTTCTGCAAATGGAAGTTGGTGATGTAAAGCAGAGCGTAGAAGTTACGGCAACGCAATCCTTGCTTGAAACCGAGACCAGCATCCGTGGCCAGTCGTTAACCCCCAAGATGTATCAATCTTTACCGCTGTGGTCTGGCGGGTTGCAGAATCCTTCGGCTTTTCTTGGCTTTATGGCTGGGGTGAACTCCGGTGCCGAGACCAGTATTGCTGGCTCCACTGGACGCGCACGTGAGCAATTGATTGATGGCACCAGCAACGTAATTCCGGAATCGGGTGGTACGGTATTCAACCCTCCCTCTGCAGAAGCTTTCAGCGAAGTGAAGTTGCTGACAGGCCAGTTCACCGCTGAGTATGGACGGGTCGGTGGCGGTATTGAAATTTTTACAACCCGGTCTGGCACCAACGCCCTTCATGGTACATGGGCTTACAACATGCGACGTGACATTTGGAATGCCGCAGGTTGGAATGTCAACCAAAATCGAAACAACACCCCTGGCTTCCGTCCCAAAGATCGCTTAAACGCGACCAGTGGTGGCGTTGGCGGTCCGGTTTATATTCCTAAAGTTTATAACGGCAAGAACAAGACGTTTTTCTTCTTCACCAGTGATAACGATCTTCGACCGGTGAGCCCAGCTTCCATCACAAACACTGTGCCCACCACGGCCATGACGCAGGGTAACTTCGCTCAACTTAGTCAATTGATTTACGATCCTGCAACAACGGCTGGCGTGGGCACATCAGCAACCCGTACGCCATTCCCTGGCAACATTATCCCTACGTCGCGATTCAGTAAGATCTCAGCAAACATCATTCCGGTGATCAATGCGCCCACTAACTCTTTTTTAACCAGCAACCATTCCTTCGTCAATACCTCAAAGGTTGTTGACCACGTTAACTCAATCAAGGTTGACCATAACTTTACCGAGCGGAACAGATTGTCTTTCTTCATGTCGCTGGATAAGCAGTATATAAATTCGCTGGGGGATTTCAATGGTCCACTTGGTACAGCGCTGGGGGATCAATATCAGAAGCCGCACATCTACCGCTTGAATCACGATTACACTTTTTCACCTACTGTTCACTTGCATAGCACGCTTGGCTATTCCACCACAGTTCAACTATGGTTTGTGGCTGCGCAGGGTGGATTCGCGTCGAAAGCCGGATTCCCTGGCCTTACTGGAGATTCCGATGTGACCCCGGTAATCCAATTTGCAGCCGCTGACGGTTACACCGCCTGGGGCATGCAACAAGGCAAAGTAAACAATGGCGGACAGAACAACTACACCCCACAAGCCAGCCAGGGTTTAACAGTCATCAAAGGAAAGCATGAGTTCAAGATGGGTTGGGATTGGAGATTGCCGCAAACCTACGGGCATGATCTTGCAACCACAAACGGAACGTATGTATTTTCCCGCGCTCAGACGGCAAGCCCTTCAGCACTCAGCGCAACCGGCAACTCATTCGCCAGCTTCCTGCTAGGTGGACCGGATTCGGCTAGCGCTGCTGCCACCCCCGTGCAGGATGTCAACATAACCTACCGCAACACAGCTTTTTACTTTCAGGACAACTGGAAGGTCAGCTCCAAACTCACACTCAATCTGGGAATTCGTTACGAAGTCCCTGTGAATTGGACTGCCCCCACAATGGGATCCATCTCACTCACCACGCCTAACCCGGCAGCAAATAACTTACCCGGTGCTTATGTTTTCCCTGGTAGTGGACCCAACCGTTTAGGAGTCAAAAGATTCTGGCCCACAGATTACACCAACATTGGACCAACTATTGGCTTTGCCTATGCCGCATCCCAGAAGACTGTTCTTCGCGGTGGCTTCGGTATTTTCTATCAGGCAACCAGCAATGGTGGCTGCGGTTGCACCACCGGTGCCAACGGATCCTTTGCTCAGATTTCCCAGGATGGCATCAGTTCGCCTTTCCTCTGGGATAACGGTCTTCCCAAGCCTGCTGGTTACCAACCTCCTCCATTCCTTGGACCGAGCGTTGGCAATGGCCTTGCGGTTGACTACATGGGACCCACATTCGGCAAGGCTCCTCGCATTTACAACTGGAGCTTCGGCGTGCAACGTGAAATCAAAAAATTCCTGGTTGAATTGGAATATGCTGGAAATCGTGGATTTGGCTTGAATTCAACGATCGATTTGAATCAAGTGAATCCTTCATTCCTTTCACTTGGTCCCTTGCTGGGGCAGAACATCACAGCACCCGCTGTGGTGGCGGCAGGTTTTTCCAAGCCGTATCCTACCTTTAACGGATCTCTTGCTCAGTCATTGCGACCCTATCCCCAATTCCTCAACGTTTGGTCACGCAATAGCGGTTTAGGCCGCACTTGGTACGAAGCGGGAACAATCAAAGTGTCCCGTCGTTTTGGTGACTGGCAGTTTACTTCTTCCTATGTTCGTTCCAAGACACTTGGGCTGTTGACCTTTCGCCAGATCTTCTCACAGAGCCAAGTTTACCCTCAGGATTTTTACAACCTGACACAACCAAAGTCTTACCTGCCGTTCGATCTACCTAACGTTTTCAACCTTCTCAGCAGTTATGATCTGCCGTTTGGGAAAGGGAAGAAATTCCTTGGCGGTAGCGGTCGGGCAATGAATGCGATTGTTGGTGGTTGGACCATTTCAGACACCCACAACTATCGCAGTGGCGGGCTGATTGCACTCACTTGCACCAATACTCTTGGCAATGGTGTTCTGTTTACCAGCGCCCGTATGTGCAATTCAAATGGAGGTACGCTTTTGACAGGTCAAAGCCGCACATCGCTTGACCCTAACAATCCCGCCAGCCTCTATTTCAATGCTGCTCCATTCTCCATTCCAGCGCAAACCTCGTTTGGAACATCATCACAATACAACAGCAAATTCCGGCAGCCACCTATCCTAATTGACAATCTTGCATTGGTTAAGCAAATCGGTTTGTGGCCCTCTGGAGATGGAAATCGCGTTCGGCTTCAACTTCGTGCAGATGCCTTCAATCCGTTCAACAAGACTAACTTTGCAGTTAACGGCGCAGTTGGTAACGTCAACTTCGGTCGCTCCACTGGTCCGCAATATGGTCCCCGACTCATCACCATGGGTTTACGGATTTACTTTTAACTAACTTGACAGCAGTAAAAAAAGAGGCCTCTCCAGTAAGGAGGGGCCTTTTTCGTTCCAAAATAGAAAGTGATGCGTTTCTTACTCACTCTTCTCATCCCACTCACCGCGCTCGCCGACGTCCGCACCTTCTCCCTGCAAGACCTTCTTGCGGCAGCGCTCGCCCAGAATCCTGAAGTGGTCCTCTCTCGCCTTGAAGAGGAAAAGAGCAACGACGATATTGTCCTGGCCCGCGATCCGTTCCACCCTAAGCTTGTCGTCGGCAGTGGCTTGGCCAAAAATTTCGGCTTTCCCATGTCCATTGAAGGTTCGGCCCCATCGGTGATTCAGGCCAAAGCGATTGCGTCCATCTTCGACCGCCCTCAATCCTACCGAGTAGAAGCGGCCAAGGAGCGCAAGAAGATCTCCACTTTTGACACGCAATCGAAGCGCGATGAAATCACTCATCGTGCCGCAAGCCTTTATCTGGATGCTCTTCGTCTCAATCAGGCTCTGCGCGTGCTGCGGTCTCAAGTTGAAAATCTTACTGTGGTGGAAGCATCGGTGCGAACTCGTGTGGACGAAGGGCGCGACCTCTCCATTGACGCCAAGCGTGCCAACCTGCGGTTGCTGCAAGCCAGGCAACGCGTCCGTACTTTCGAAACGGAGATCCACAATGCTGAGGTTGGTATGGCCGCCATTGCCGGACTTGGCGTCAATGATTTGGTTCGACCCAAGGATCAGGAATTGCAAATCCCCACCATGCATCTGGACACCGAAGAATCTGCCATTGAAGCAGCTCTGGCCGCCAGTAATGAAATTAAGAAACTGGAAACCGGCCTGGTGGCCAAGGGTTGGGAAGTGAAGGCCAGCAAAGCGGCGAACCTCCCTAAAATCGACCTGGTGGCCCAATACGGCCTTTTCGCCAAGTTCAATAATTACGAAGATTACTTTCGAAACTTTCAACGTCACAATGGGATTCTGGGAGTTTCAGTTCAGCTTCCTATTCTGACCGGATCAGCAGCCAGAGCTATGGCATCGCAGGGGAACATTGAAATATCGCGCTTGCGCTTGCAGATGTCTTCCGCACGAAATCGTATTTCATCCGAGGTTCGTCGTGCTTGGCAAGATGTGGAACGGGCGCAAACCTCAACGGAACTCGCACTCCTGGAACTCGATTTGCAACGTGAGGAAGTTACTCGTATTCTTGCTTTGATCGGTGAAGGCAAGGCTACTCAAAAGCAGTTGGAAGAGATGCGCTACTTAGAAAATGAGAAATGGATTTCTATGTTCGATTCGCGATTCATGCTGGAGCGAGCAAAGCTGGATTTGTTGCGGCAGACGGGTACATTGGTCGCGCAACTTCGCCCATAGCGGGGACATGCTGGTCTGGCTCAAGCAAGCGAAATCTCCATCGACACGAATAAGGTATTGAATCAAGAGTAAGTGAAGCGCGCTTTACTGAACGGGGCCCTGATATAGGAAACCTTCACCCAGGTAGACGCGCTTCACCTCAGCATCCCGACCCAACGATTCCGGTGATCCAGCCCTGAAAATCTTACCGTTGTTGATGATGTAAGCGCGGTCGGTTACCGCCAAAGTTTCGCGGACGTTGTGATCGGTAATCAAAATCCCAATGCCTGAACGCTTCAAATCAAAAACAATCCGCTGCAACTCCAGCACCTGAATTGGATCAATCCCGGAAAAGGGTTCGTCGAGCAGCAGGAAATCGGGCTCAATCACCAGCGATCTGGCGATTTCCACACGTCGTCGTTCGCCACCCGAAAGCATGTAGCCTTTGTTTTGCCGCACTGTATCCAGTCCCATTTGATCTATCAGTTGATTCATTCGGGATTTACGTTGGTGATCTTTGATTGGCAGAGTTTCCAGAATAGCCATCAAATTTTCTTCCACCGTCAGCTTGCGAAAAACGCTAGGTTCCTGCGGTAGGTAGGAGATGCCGCGGCGCGCTCTTTGATACATGGGTTGTTGGGTAATGTCCACATCTTCCAG
The DNA here is from genome assembly GCA_043781815.1 of Bryobacterales bacterium. Classification (GTDB taxonomy): domain Bacteria; phylum Acidobacteriota; class Terriglobia; order Bryobacterales; family Bryobacteraceae; genus JANXSF01. Next base: position 6,599 of record JAYWBH010000125.1, read on the forward strand.
CATCACTTGGCCGGAATCGGGAGTCACCAATCCGACGATCATGTAGAACGATGTGGTTTTACCTGCTCCATTCGGACCCAGTAGGCCCACCACTTCCCCTTCATTCACCTTAATGGAAACGTTGTCCACAACTTTACGACCACGGTACGTTTTTGAAATTTCTCTAGTTTCCAGGGTTTTCATCAGGGGGCTCTTCTGAAGGTAGCAAGACTGATCAAACAGAACAAGAGCGCACTCAAAGAACCTAAGGCGGTGATCCAGACTGGAAACGGGCTGGACCACTGCAAATTTATTTCACAAGCTCCGTTGCAACTGGGTTTTAGCAGCATGAAATCCAACGGATCCCGTTCTATAGGGACCCGCTTGCCAGCCACAGTCGCCCGCCATCCAGGCACGCTGGAAATTTTCACGCTCAATACTTGCGTGGGGTCCATGGTCGCTGAAATAGTTGCGCTGTGTGAATTGTTCCAATGCACTGTGGGAGGTGTGGAGAAACTTGCACCCTCAACATATTCTTCCAGCTTCCCATAAAAATCGGCAGACTCAGGACCCACCGTGAGCACCTGATTGCCTTCTAAAATCTGCACCAATTCCGGTGCGGGGTTGGGCACCGCATAGAGGACATCGCCGAACCCTTCGTGCAGAACTTGGAGTTGATCGCGAAACTTTTGTGCATTGCGGAAGTCTTTGTATTCTTCGGTGCTTTGTGGACCCGAAGCAATCACCGC
>JAYWBH010000126.1:0-7323 GCA_043781815.1 Bryobacterales bacterium
CGCGGTGATCAATGAGCCCTTTGCCAAAAAGTATTTCCCTGGGGAAAATCCGCTGGGCCGCCGCATTAAAGCAGGCTTCGACGATAGCCCCTGGAGCACTATTGTCGGCGTCACCGGAGAAGTGCTGTATCGTGGTCTCGACCAAGCCGCCACACCGGAAATTTACTACTCGTATCATCATGTGTCCCCGGCGATGATGAACATGATCCTACCCGCCATGACCGTGACCCTACGCACTGCCGGTGACCCCGTTCAACTCAGCGCAGGCATGCGTTCGGAACTGCGCACCTTGAATCCGCAATTGGCGTTATCGGATCTGCGGACCATGGATGATATCGTGTCCGGGTCAGTAGCCACACCCCGCTTCCGCACGGCACTCATCCTATTATTCGCCGCCCTGGCATTGCTGTTGGCGGTGATTGGACTTTACGGCGTCATCTCCTATTCAGTCTCGCAGAGGGTGAATGAAATCGGCGTGAGGCTGGCCATGGGCGCCGCAAAATCAGACATCACCGGACTAATTGTGGCGCAAGGGATGAAGCTGACGGGCATCGGGATCGCAGTAGGACTGGTGGCATCCTTCTTCGCGGCAAGGTCCATGCAGACCATGTTATTCGGGGTCACCCCACTGGATTGGCCGACGTTCCTGGGCGTACCGCTGATCATCGGATTGGTGACGCTGGTAGCCTGTTTGATCCCAGCATTGAAGGCCGCGCAGATTGACCCGTTAGTCGCGCTCCGACGGGATTAGGGAACCCACTCAGGCAGGAATCTCTAAATATAGGCTCAACCCGCCACAACTGGTTTAGACTAGGGACAGTATGCTTCCCATTCCCGAAGGTCCAGCCACAGATCTGGATCAACTGTACAAGACACTGCGGCCCGAACCACTGGTAAATCCTCAAGAATTTCAGAGGTTTTACCGGCCTCAAATAAACGTGGTGCGTGGCGAAGATACAGTTCTAACACTGGCTGATTTGTTGAAGCAATCCTATCGGGCTTTACCTTATCGGGCGTTCCTGATGGGTCATGCAGGGGTTGGCAAGTCAACGGAAATTACCCGGCTTTTGGACGAAGTAAAGGATCGCCAAATCGGTGTTCGGTTGAGCGTGGCGACAGAGTTGAACCCCGCAAGTTTCGAGGTATTTGACGTAGTCATGCTGATGATGATTCGCCTTGCCGAGGAGGCAGAAAAACGAGGAGCATTGCCGCTGCTTTCCAGGCGATCCGTTTCAAAAATCGAACGTTTGTTTGATACTGAAGAAACCAAGCAATCAGAGGACAGAGAGAGCGCAGTGTCGGCGGAAGCTGGAGCTGGCGTCAAAGACGGCTCAGGTTGGGCGGGCTTGTTCGGCCTTTTCGGATCCACCAAGGCTGAGATAAAGTATGGCGTCGAACGAAAAACTGAGACCAAGGAATATCGGTTTAGACGTCATCTGCCGGAACTTGTTGAGGCGTGCAATCAACTGATCGACGCATGCAACGAGTCCCTCCTCAAGAAAGAAGATAGGGAATGGATTCTGGTTGTTGAAGACCTGGAAAAAATGGGGATCTCACCGCAACAATTGCAGAAACTGTTCATTCAATACGGGACAGTATTCACATCTCTCAACGTGAACATGATTTTCACCATCCCTGTCTGGTTAGCATATTCCCAGGAAGCGGAACGCTTACCTTTGGAAAAGCACATGGTTTACGACACACCTGTTTATAGGCAGAACCACACCCCTCATGAAGCAGGACGAAAAGCAGTGCAACACGTACTGGAAGCGCGAGTCTCATCGGCCCTTTTCGTTGAAGGTCAAATGCATCGCCTGATTGTTGCGTCAGGGGGAAATCTTCGCGATCTATTCGCGCTCGTGCAGGAAGCGGGCGGGGCTGCCAGGCGGCGGCCCCAAGGCGACAAAGTGATTGGAGAAGAAGACGTAAACAGTGCGATCAACAAAATGCGGCGGGATTACCGTATGAAAATTGGCATTAGTCCGTATGACCAGAATCCAATTTCACAGGAAGAAAAAACGAAGCGGTTACTGTCGGTCTATGAGAATAAGGAAGGAAATAAAACGCCAGATCCCGCGCTTTATGCCTTGCTGCGTGCTCGTGCTTTGCAGGAGTTCAATGGCCAATTCTGGTTTGGCGTACATCCACTTGTAGTAGACATCTTGAAAAGCGACAAGCATCTTAAAGACGACGTTCCCGGTGGGAGTTACTAAATGGACGAGGGGTCCATTCAGGAAGTCGCTGAACGACTGATCTCCTGGGGCATTGAGTCCGACCGTGGTCTTGCCAGAGTGGAATGGGACTCAATGTACACGCGGAGTGAGGTGGTGGCTAGGCTGAAGGCCTCACTGCCCCCCAACCTTCCGTTCATAGAAATCGAGCTGGCCGCCGGTGGTGAATCTCAGGAAATTGCTAAAGGGTTGATCAATCAGCTTGGCGCAGCGGGCAATTGCGTCGCTTCTATTACTGGCATTGAGTGGGCTTTCCCGAAAAACGGCAAGGTACTTGACACATTGGTCGCGTTCAATTTCCAACGGGAGACGTTAGCGAACTTGCCGGTGAGGCAGATTTGGTGGATACCCACAGGCTTTGCCGGAATGTTCATTGTGGGCATTCCCGATTTGGAGTCATGGTTCCAACTAAGACTCCATCTGACGGAAAAGCCTTCTACGGCAAGAGATGGCATAAACTTTGGTCCATCGAACCGCAAGAACGTCAGTGTGGATGAGGCACGTTCGTTAGCCCGAAAATTCTGGGACCGTTTAGAAACAGTCCAAAAACAAGGGATTCCAGAAGAACGCGTTTGGTTGGAGCTCGCCGAACCAGCAGTGGATGCTCTTATGGCTGCGGGGTTGGAGTTGGACGCGGATGAGATCCTGGCCCGGTTACCAAATGCACGGAAGCAATTGGAACGGAAACTAGCGGAGATAGAATCACTACGCGGATCGGAAGATCCTGAGTGGCTATCGCTTGCCGAACGGCTGGGAACCCTTTCGCAACTCCAAGGCGATCTGCCAGCAGCGCGGCAGCTTCAGGAGCGTGTGCTGGAAGTAAGGATACGGGTGCTGGGAGAGGAGCACTCCGACACGCTGGCTTCGATGAACAATCTGTCGTTGATACTCAGGGAGCAAGGCGATCTGCCAGCAGCGCGGCAGTTTCAGGAGCGTGTGCTGGAAGTGACGACGCGCGTGCTTGGCGAGGAGCACCCAAACACAATGGCGTCGATGGGCAATCTGGCGGCAACCCTCAGTGAGCAAGGCGATCTGCCCGCAGCACGGCAGCTTCAGGAGCGTGTGCTTGCCGCGAGAACACGGGTGCGAGGCGAGGAGCACCCGGACACACTGACTTCGAGGAACAATCTGGCGGGAACACTCCATGCGCAGGGCGATCTCCCAGCAGCGCGGTTGCTTCAGGAGCGCGTGCTTTCAGTGAATAAGCGCGTGCTGGGCGAGGAGCACCCGGACACGCTGACGTCGATGAACAATCTGGCGGAAACACTAAGAGCGCAAGGCGATTTGCCGGGAGCGCGGGAGCTTCAGGAGCGTCTGGTGGAAATAAGCACACGTGTGTTGGGCGAGGAACACCCGGACACGCTGACGTCGATGAACAATCTGGCGTCAACACTCTGGGCGCAAGGCGATCTGCCCGCAGCGCGGAAACTTCAGGAGCGTGTGCTGGAAGTGATAAAGCGCGTGCTGGGAGAGGAGCACCCGAACACACTGATGTCGATGGGCAATTTGGCAGAAACACTCAGGGCGCAAGGAGATCTGCCAGCAGCGCGGCAGCTTCAGGAGCGTGTTCTGGAAGTAAGGACACGCTTGCTGGGCGTGGAGCACCAGGACACGCTGATATCGATGGGCAATCTGGCGGCAACACTCTGTGAACAAGGCGATCTGCCAGCAGCGCGGCAGCTTGAGGAGCATGTCCTGGAAGTGTTGACGCGGGTGCTGGGCGAGGAGCACCCGGCCACGCTGACGTCGATGAATAATCTGGCGTTAACAGTCAGAGAGCAAGGCGATCTGCCAGCAGCCCGTCAGATTCAGGAGCTGGTTCTGGAAGTGAGAACGCGCGTGCTGGGTGAAGAGCATCCGGCCACGTTTGGGTCAATGGGCAATCTGGCAGGAACACTCTGGGAGCAAGGCGATCTCCCAGCGGCGCGGCACCTTCAGGAGCGTGTGCTTGCAGTGATGACGCGCGTGCTAGGCGAGGAACACCCGAACACGCTGACGTCGATGAATAATCTGGCATTTACATTGTTCCACTTGGGTGACCACGTTGAGGCCGTGCGACTGCTGCGGAAGTGCTTGCTGGGGCGTCGTAAGGTACTCGGCGACAAACATCCAGACACAGTGAACACCGCCGAATCTTTGAGAATTGTCGAGGAAGGATGACAGGCTCAGTTCCCGCCAATAAATCAAGAGACCACCCACCTACCCCCAAAAAAACTCCAACCTTTTCCCTTGCACCTTACTCCACTCAATGCTAAGCTAGGGCGAACAAACAGCGAAATAAGTACTTTTGCACTACAAGTTAGCGTAAGCGCATCCGTCATCGCGTATAATCGACTTTCCGAGGATAATATCAGGCAATGGAAGACAAAGATAAGATCAAAGCACTCGCCGCGACGCTTGGTGCACTTGAAAAACAGTTCGGTAAAGGCTCCGTAGTTCGATTGGGGTCTAAGGAAGCGGTGGTGCCCATTGAGGCCATTTCCACTGGCTCCATTTCTCTCGATTACGCGCTGGGCGTAGGCGGCTTTCCGCGCGGCCGCATTATTGAAATTTTTGGACCGGAATCCTCCGGTAAAACCACCGTGGCCCTCCAGGTTGTGGCCGAAGCGCAGAAGCGTGGCGGCGTGGCGGCCTTCATCGATGTGGAACATGCACTGGACCCCATTTATGCCCGCAAATTGGGTGTGGACATTGACAATCTGCTGGTTTCCCAGCCCGACCATGCCGAACAAGCCCTGGAAATTACCAACACCTTGATCGCCTCCGGTGCCGTCGACGTTCTCATCGTAGATTCCGTAGCAGCACTGGTTCCCAAAGCCGAACTGGACGGCGAAATGGGCGATGCTTTTGTGGGCATTCAGGCCCGTTTAATGTCCCAAGCCATGCGCAAACTCACCGGCGTGGTGTCGAAATCCAACACTTGTTTGATCTTCATCAACCAGATCCGCGAAAAGATCGGCGTCATGTTTGGGAATCCGGAAACCACATCGGGTGGCCGAGCTTTGAAGTTCTATTCCAGCGTTCGTGCCGATATCCGGCGCATTGCTGCTATTAAAGATGGCGACGTGGTCACCGGCAATCGCACTCGGGTGAAGGTTGTGAAGAACAAAGTGGCATCGCCATTCCGGGAAGCGGAGTTCGATATTATTTACGGCGAAGGCATTTCCAAGGAAGGTGATTTGATTGACTTGGGTGCTGAACATAATGTGATTGAAAAATCTGGATCCTGGTACAGCTTCCGTGGGGAACGCATCGGGCAGGGTCGTGAAAATGCGCGGCAGTTCCTGAAAGAGCATCGCGATATGTACGACACCATTGACACAGAGCTGCGTAAGTTACTGGGCTTGCCCGGTACCACCGATGCAGTGGAAGCACCGATAGTTCCCGCACCGGCAGCAGCGGCTGCTGGCAAAGGTAAGTAAGTAACTTCATTGTGGGTTAGTTTGTAACTAACCCATCACACTGACTAACCCAGTTGATTACCTCCACTGGGTGATTGTTGGTCTACAGAATATCGAGTATCCTCGTGACATCTCATGCAATAGCAGCGGTGCTGCGAGGATACTTATATGAAATCGACCAGGATGTTACTAGTACTTACAGTGCTTGCCGCAATGCTGCCAACCGCAGCGCAGGCGCAGCTTCTAACTTTCACGAAATCGTTCTCCACCTCTTCTGTAGCCGTCAGTGCCTTTAACGTTCTGACCTTTACAATCGGCGGCGGCGATGGTGTGTCCACTGCTGTAGGCTTCACTGATTCCTTACCGGCAGGTCTGAGCATCAGCTCACAAGTAGTTGCGACCAACACTTGCGGCGGAGCACTGATCATTGCCAACGTGCCCGGCGGATTCAGCTCCATCGCGTTGAGCGGAGGGACTGTTGCATCCGGTCCAGCAACATGTAACGTGACTGTCGGGATACAAGGCGATATTGTCGGGATAAAGAACAACAGCGCTACAGGGACTGGCAACTTGGCTGGATTGATCGCCACTGCCACCACAAAGGTGGTCGCACCTGTTTTCACCAAGAGCTTTTCTCCAACAACCATCTTCGTTGGCCAAACCAGCATGCTGACACTAACTTTGACTAACAACGAGACCCCCTTGATCTTTGGTGCAATCACTGGCTTTGTGGATAACCTTCCTCCCGGACTTGCAGTGGGTGCAGTGGCCTCAAATACTTGCGCCGCAACTGTGGCAACCACGGCCAGCTCTGTAGTCTTGACCCAAGCTGGAGCAGATAATTTGCCTCCAGGTTCTTGCTCCATTGTTGTAAGTGTAACTGGCATTACAACAGGCACCAAGGTAAACACCGCTATCGGGAACCGTTCGTTAACTGGTCAGAACCCAACAGCAACATTGAATGTCCTGATTCCGCCAGACGCCTTCCAGGTTCGTTATGCGGCCAACTTGACTTCTGGTGATTCGGTAATCAACCTGACCAACAGTGGTGCCAACGGCGCTTCGCTAACAGGTCCGGGCTTCGCTTCCGCAGTTGGAAACATCTGCGTGAATGTGTATGGGTTCTCACCAGATGAACAGTTAATCTCTTGCTGCTCTTGCCTGATCACGCCCAACGGATTGGTTTCCTTGTCTGTGAAAGATGACGTGATTAACAACACGCTCACGGGTGTGAAACCAAACTCGGTAGTTGTGAAATTAGTCAACACTGGAGCTGGACCAACTTACACCGGCACTAAGTGCACAAACAGTGCCGCCACGGCTGGATCAGCAGCGTTCCCGCTGGCACAAGGACTGTTAGCATTCGGAACCACAATCCATATCGCGCCAGTGGCTGGCACTTTCGGAGTGACTGAAACTCCTTTCCGTGCGGCGACGCTGAGCCCAGATGAACTGGCTAGCATAACCAACAGGTGCACCAACATCATTGGCAACGGCAGTGGCTTCGGCATTTGTAAGTCATGCCGGGCTGGTGGTTTGGCCGCTAACTAATGGGGCGTTCCTGTAGTTAGACTGGAGCGTATCAGGCATTTGAAAGACCGTCGCGGTAGGGATGGCCGTTACCGGCCACCCCCCGCACAGACCCGTGCTTGCGGCACTACCGCACACGGTTCTTACCTTGGATGTGCCAC
>JAYWBH010000127.1:0-7309 GCA_043781815.1 Bryobacterales bacterium
TTTAGAAGGATCGAGTCTGTTGAATTTGTTCGTCAGCTCTAATCCTATACATATTGCCACGCTACTGTTGCTGTTGGCTGCATCCATATTTTCCTGGACAGTGATCTTTGCAAAATGGAAGCTTTTTAAGAAAATAGACCAATCAAACAACAAGTTCATGCGTGCCTGCCGCAAGGCCACCAGTATGGAATCTGTGGCGCTGGCCACTGAGCAGTTTCGCGAATCGCCATTGGTGACCGTGTTTGAATACGGCTTTGAAGAAGTGTCCCGTCAAGTGAAGAAGAGTCGGACGCTTTTCAATAAACCTGCGGTGGAACGGACACTGCAATTGGGCATCAGCGAGGAGATCACTCGTCTGGAAAAAAACATGAATTGGCTGGCGACAGTGGCTTCTGTGACGCCATTTATCGGTCTTTTTGGTACCGTTTGGGGCATTATTGACGCATTTAACGCACTGAGTGCTGCTGGATCGGCCAGTTTGCGCGCAGTGGGTCCGGGAATTGCCGAAGCATTGGTGGCTACGGCCATGGGACTTTTTGCAGCCATCCCGGCGGCCATTTGCTACAACTACTACGGCAAGCAGATCCGCGATGTCGGCGGTCGCATGGAAGACTTTGCGTTGGAGTTTCTAAATCTGGCAGAACGCCAGTACGAGGAATAAAATGGCATTCTCCAATGGCGGTTCAAGCGGCGGCAACATGACGGGCAGAAGGCGAGGCAGCCGTAGTTCTATGGGTGAGATGAGTGAGATCAACATCATCCCATTGGTGGACGTGGTGCTGGTGTTGCTGATCATTTTTATGTTGACGGCGCACGTGGTGGAATATGGACTGGAAGTGGACGTCCCCAAAGTTGCCCAGCAAAGTTCCAAATCGGCACAGGACTTACCTGTGGTTACGGTGGCTCGCACGGGCAACCTGCAATTGAATGAAAAACCGGTGAACATTAATGAACTGGGCGCTGCCATCAAGAAACGTTTTCCCAAAGACAAGGCCGTATTTGTGCGAGCAGACAAAGCCGCTACCTGGGATGGTTTGGCGCAAGTGGTCAGCGCGCTGGGCAATGCGAAATACGATGTCCGTCTGGTGACACAAACGGTTGACGATGCCCCACGGAAGCGCTAATTACGAGGAAAACTTACGAAACCCGTTGGCGGTTTCGTTAACCCTGCATGTAACCTTGGCCTTACTTGCGTTGGGGTTTGCATGGTGGCGCATGCGATCAGTGGAAACGTTTGGCGAGAAAAATCCCGGTGCTGGTGCCTATTCCGTCCAGGTTGTGAAATCGATCAACATTGCGCAACGGCAGGGGCGTGTGAATCCGATAGCCGATGATACGGAATCGGAAATTGAGCGTGCCCCCGAAGAGAAAGAAAAGAAGAAGCCGATTGAGAAGAAGCTGTTCGACGATGATGGCATTGTGCTTGACGATAAGCCGAGCAAGCGCAAAGAGCGGACCCCGGCAACCATGGCCAACGCTAATCCTGATCCCAATCGCGTGAGTTCGTCAGTGGGGCAGGCGACTGTTTCCCCAATTTTTAAACAGATTGGTGGTGGCGGAATCGGCATTGGGCCGAACGCACCGCTGGGATTAAGATTTGGCTGGTATGCGGAACTGTTGCGGCAACGAATATCGGAACATTGGCGGCAGGATGAAATCAGTCCATCGTTGAAAACGAGCAACCCGGCCATTGTGAAATTTGAGATATTACGAGACGGTTCCATACGCAATGCGCGAATCGTTCAGCCCAGCGGCATTCCAGCGCTGGATTATTCGGCGCAAAGAGCTATTCAGGAAGCCGCACCGTTTCCAGAACTACCTCGGCAATTTGAAAGGGATTCAGCCACAATAGAGTTTTGGTTTGAATTAAAACGATGAAGAAAAAATTACTGATCGCTCTTGGAGTTTGCGCACTTGTCGGATTGGCGCAAGAAAGTGATTTCGTTGGAAAACTAACTGGCGGAGTTCGACCAGTGATCGCCGTGCCTGACCTGCGAGGTTCCGGCGGGGCACAGGCGTTGATGAGTGTCTTCAACACCACGCTATATTCCGACCTTGAAACTTCGGGTTCGTTCAAGATGGCCCCGAAGAGCAACTATCCAATTCAAGTTCCACAGCGTCCGCAGGATTTCCAGAAGCCTGCTGAAAATGCCCAACCAACGGGGTTGTGGCTGACGGGTTGGGCCAATCCACCGGTGAGTGCAAATTATTTGACGTTTGGTTATGCTGCGGAATCGAATGGACAGTTCGTTCTGTACGGCTGGTTGTATAACGTGAAGCAGCCAGATTTGACCAATGCCCAGATGATTGGGAAAACGTATCTGGGCTCTTTGAACGATGTTGGGGCTCGCAAAGTGGCCCATGAATTTGCCGCAGATATCCTGAAACTATTTGGTGTAGAGGGACTCTATGGGTCGAAGATATTTTTTGTCTCGACGCGCTCTGGCACCAAGGAAATCTGGTCCATGGATTATGATGGGCAGAATGAAAAGCAGGTGACCGTTTATAAAACCATCACCACTATGCCGTCCATCGCTCCTGACGGTTCGCGCTTGGCCTTCACCAGTTACTTGAGTGGGTTGCCGCAGATTATTGTGCATTCGGCTGAGACCAATCGACGATTGCCGTTCTTCAATCAGCAAGCATCGATGAACTCTAACTTATCCTTTGCGCCCGATGGCAAGCGGGTCATTTACTCATCGAGCGTGGGTGGATACCCGAATTTATACGGTGCGGATTTGAACGGAGGAAACATTAAACGGTTGACCTCGGGGCGCTTCATTGATGTGGAGGCGAAGATCAATCCTAAAACAGGATCGGATGTAATGTTTATTTCCGGCCGTGGCGGGCCACAACAACTTTATCGTATGAGTATTGAAGGAACGGATGTAGAAAGAATGAGCACTGGAGAAGGGCAAGTTTCTAATCCCAGTTGGCATCCCAATGGGGGGTACGTTGCATTTTCCTGGACAATGGGATTTCAACCCGGTAACTTCAATGTCTTTATAATGGACGTAGCAGATAGAAAATTTGTGCAGCTCACGCACGGAGCCGGACGGAACGAGAACCCATCATGGGCACCAGACGGACGGCATATCGCGTTTGCTTCTAATCGGTCGGGTCGCATGCAGATTTATTCCATGCTGGCCGATGGGACGCAAGTGCGGCAGTTAACCAGTGCCGGCAGAAATGAAATGCCGGTGTGGAGTAAATAGTTTTAGGTTTTGCGAAATTGAGGAGGCACACCTTTGAATAGAAAAAGTTTGGGATTGATTGCCCTAACACTCTCATTAATATTGACGGGCGCTGGATGCAAGAAGAAGATTGGAGCAGTAGCTCCTCCAGCCCCACCCCCCAAAGTAGAAATGGCTCCTAAGGTAGAGGCTCCCAAGCTCTCCAGGCCGACCATCAGCAGTTTTACCGCTGAACCATCGGCCATTGAGAAGGGAAATTCTTCCACACTGAAGTGGTCCGTGAAGGACGCAACTAAAGTGACTATCACGCCAGGTGTGGGGGAAGTAACAGCAATGGATGGCAGCCGAGCCGTTTTCCCGGGTTCCACAACCACCTACCGGTTGGTTGCTGAAGGTGCGGGGGGAACAGCGGAATCCAGTGCGACGGTAACGGTAAGTGATCCGCCACCGCCGCCAGTGGTTGCGCCAGCCAAAGTAAAGGAAGATTTCACAACCTTGGTTTCCCGTGAACTGGCTGACGTCACGTTTGATTACGATAAGAGCGACATCAACGAAAATGGTCGAAGCGTATTGACGCGCAATTCTGATAAGTTGAAAGCGATTTTGGCGGACTATCCGTCGAACATGCTGACAATTGAAGGGCATTGCGACGAACGCGGTTCGGCTGAATATAATTTGGGGTTGGGTGACCGCCGCGCTTTGGCTGCGAAAGATTTTCTGCAGCAATTGGGCTTGGGGGCCGACCGGCTTCGTACCGTTAGCTATGGCAAAGAGAGGCCGCAATGCACTGATGCGACCGAAGATTGCTATCAAAAAAATCGCCGCGCGCACTTTAGCGGCAACTAAAACAATGTAGTTGGGGCAGGCCCATAAAGCCTGCCCTTCGTCTTAAAAAACCTTCCCATGAATCTAAAAATCCTTGCCCTTCTTACTCTGATTGTTTTGCCTCAGGCCGGGTTCGGCCAGAAGAAAGAATATGTCGAATTGCAGCGCGATGTGGCCTTGTTGCAGGATCAGATGCGATCTATGCAGCGCGGTCAGGATGAAAAATTTGCTGCTCTGGAAGTACTGCTAAAGCAGACTTTGGAAACCACCAACAAAGCCAACACTGCGGTGGCTCTGCTGGAAGCAAAGATGACCGATAAGCTTGCCTTGCAAGATAAGCAACTGGCTTTGCCTATTGCGTCGATGGGTGAAAAAGTTAACGCCATGGGCAGTGACTTTGGCGGAGTGCGGGAAGCGGTCCGCGATTTGGAATCGAAAATCGCCAAAATGCAGGGGCAGTTGGTGGATCTGACGGGGCTGCTAAAGGTGATGAACGAAAAGCAATTGGCACCACCTCCGCCTCCAGTGGCTCCGGTTGGGGATCAGCCTGTAGCAGCAGGATCAAAGCCTACCGCATCGGCAAATGCTCCCGCTGAGTGCGCTGGAACATCGGCCGAACAGTTGTTCAATAATGCCATGCGTGACCGTTCCAGTGGTAATTCCGACTTGGCTGTTCAGGAATTTCAGGACTACGTAAAATGCTATGGAACCACCGATAGAGCGCCAACTGCTCTGTATTACATTGGGGTCATTTATTATTTGCGTGGCGATCATGAAAACGCCATTTCCACCTTCGATAAAGTTGTCAATGACTACCCACAGAACACCAAAATTCCCGATGCCATGCTGTTAAAGGGCAGGGCGCTAGCCAAAGTTGGGCAGAAGGAAGAAGCGCGGAACGAGTTCAAAATATTGATTGCAAAATATGCGGATAGCGACAGTGCGGCTAAAGCCAGAGTGGACTTGATAGCAATCGCTCCTGTGCGTCAGGCCCCCACTGCGGCGAAAAAGAAACGGAAGTAATGAAGCGAATTGGCCTGGTGATCCTGTGTTTCCTGCAGCCAGCATTCGCTGGCGATTTCCCCCGAACATTAAAAGCTTACCCCGGCAAGACGCCCAAGATTGATGCCGTGCTTGACCCAGGTGAATGGGCCGATGCGGTTCAATTCCACAGTGACCGTAAGTGGATCCCCACGTTCACCCGAACGACAAATACTAAAGATCTGTCAGTGAAAGGGTGGGTGAAGCATGACGGCAAGCGTCTGTATTTTGCATTCGATGTGACGGATGACGTGCTTTATGGGATTGATACGCCGCGCTGGTTGCCCGATGAAAATCCCAAGGCGCATGAACTGACTCAAGACGGTTTCCCCTGGTTTGGTGATGAGATGGAATTGCTGATCAACGCGTCCAATGAATGGAAGGGCGATGAGGGGGCACGTGGAGATGGCTCCAGTTGGCAGATGGTGGTGAACCTGACTAAGTCGCGATTGGGCGGAGTGGGCAAGGGTGGACTGCTGGAAGGTGAACCTCGCAAGAGCGATTCAGCTTGGAACACTTATCGTAGATGGATTGAAACGGGGGCCATGGAAGCAGCAGCCAAGGTAAAACCGGGCGGCAAGGGTTACATTATTGAATGGGCCATTAATTTTGATCCCTGCCTGGAAGTTTCGCCTGGAAAGTTTTATTCTACGGCCATGGGCGATCGGAAAATGGGTTTGAACATTGCCCTGGGTGACTTGGATGAAAAGGAACGGGGCAAGGGCAATTTCGGCAATTTCCACCATGAAGATTGGTTCGCCGGCACGCCGAAGCTGCGTACGAATATGAATCAATGGGGAACGCTATGGATCATCTCGAAGAAACCGTGATACAGGTTGCGGAACGGCCAGCGCTGGTCACCTATGCGGATTTGGCGAACAGATTGGAGCATCAATTACTGGCTCCAACCCTGAATGAAGATCAGGTGATTGATGGCTGTCGCATGGCCTGGGAAATGGGTGTTGCCGCTTGCTGCGTGCGTCCGGTGGATGTGGATACGGCGGTACGGATTTTGGGAAATTCTCCCGTCAAGATTGGATCGGTGGTGGGCTTTCCGCATGGATCGTCGAATACAGCGACAAAGCTTTACGAGGGTCGGGATCTGTTGCGTCGTGGGGCCGTCGAGCTCAGCATGGTGGTGAACGTGGGAAAGCTGGCATCGCGACAGTTCCAGCACATAGAGACTGAAATTCTACAGATGGCCGATTCTTGTCGACAGAATAACGCCACGCTAAAAATCATTTATGAATGCGCAATTTTGACGGATGAATGGAAAATCATCTTATCGAAAATTCTGAAGCGCACAGAAACGCCAGTGGCGGTGACGTCCACTGGATTTGGTCCTGGTGCGCCATATACAACTGAAGACTTGAATCTGCTGCGACAGATTTTGCGGGATCGGGCAGAGTTGCAAGCGAGTGGAGCGAACACGCTGGATGAGGCTCTGCGGTTGTATGATGCGGGCTGTGACAGAATCGGCACAACTGTTGCGGAAACAATTCTGGGGGAGTGGAAGAAGAGGCTGGCAGAGCAGGCTAAGGCAGCCGAAGCACAACTAAAAACATCGGAGGTTTAGCGCATGCGCCCTGTGGTGGCTCTTGTTATCCTGCACGCTACTCTGAACGTCGCGCTGCACGCCCAAGTGCAATTTCACCATTTAGCACTGAACACGACCGACCCTGAATCGGCCATGCGCTTTTATACATCCCACTTCGATTGTGAGCGGGGCAAGTTCGATGGCAAAGCGGATGCGGTGAAGGTTCAGAAATCCTGGTTACTTTTCAACAAAGTGAAGCAGGCTCCTGCGTCAAGCATTAAATCCGCAATCTGGCATTTTGGCTGGGGTGCAGAGGATATGAAAAAGACCTATGCGGCGCAGTTGGAAAAAGGCACTCCATTCGATACCCCATTGACCGATATCAGCGACCTAGCCCGCATTCCAGGCTTTTACTACGCCTACGTCAGCGGACCCGATGGCGCGCTGATTGAATTGAATACAGCGGCGCATCATCGCTTCGGACATCTTCATTTATTCAGTGCTGACCCTTTAGCAGCAGCCGAATGGTGGGCGAAGCAATTTGGCGTGAAGTGGCCTGCTGCGGGCCGTACGCCGATTCGAGAGAAGCGCATGTATCGCGAATTTCAAGTTGGGCCTTCGGCGAGCTTCATGGTTGGCGATGTGAATGTAATTATTTATCCGCTGGGGTATTTGAAAGGCAGGACGGAACTGGTTTCCACTCAAGGACGGG
>JAYWBH010000128.1:0-20534 GCA_043781815.1 Bryobacterales bacterium
GATTTATCACGACGCCTTTCCTGATCCGCAAAGTTGGGATGAATTTTTCCCTTCGCTGCATAAACAAAAGCCCGCTGATCCCAAGCCGTCCAAGACACCAGTCAACGGCTTTCCCAATATGGCGCAGTTCGATTGGGGTCCCCTGGATGCGGGCGTGGAAGATGCGGCTATGGGCGATTCCCATGTGGTGGATTGGGTGACCGGACAGCTTGCCAAACGTCATGAAAAGCCCCTGTTTCTGGCCTGCGGGCTATACCGGCCGCATCTTCCGTGGTATGTGCCTAAGAAATATTTCGATATGCACCCGTTGGAGAAAATCGAACTTCCCAGCGTGAAGGCGGACGACCTTGACGATGTGCCTCCAATGGGTGTAGCCATGGCCAAACCCAATGGTGATCACAAAATGATTCTGGAACATAACCAATGGAAGGAAGCTGTTCAGGGATATTTGGCGTCGATCAGTTTTTCTGATGCCATGCTTGGACGGGTGATAGACGCTTTCGACAAAAGCCAATATGCCAAAGACACGATCGTGATGCTGTGGAGCGATCATGGTTGGCATCTGGGTGAAAAATTGCATTGGCGAAAGTTCAGTCTATGGGAGGAGGCCACCCATAACGTGTTTATGGTGATGGCCCCAGGTGTGACTCGTCCCGGGGGCAGTTGTCCGCGAACGGTGAACCTGCTTGATATCTACCCCACTTTAATTGACCTTTGCAATCTGAAACCAATGAAGGGGCTGGAAGGGAAGAGCCTGATTTCTCTGCTTAAAAATCCCAGCGCGCCATGGTCCCGTCCGGCAGTCACCACCTTTCGCCAAGGCAACCATTCTGTGCGCAGTGAGCGTTGGCGCTACATCCGGTATAGCGATGGGACAGAGGAGCTCTATGACCACAATAGAGACCCCATGGAATGGACGAACCTGGCTTCAAAACCAGAATCGGTGGTAGTGAAGAATGAACTCGCCAATTGGCTTCCGAAAGTGAACGCTGCGCCAACGGTGTCAGCGAAAGGTGGCGGGGAAGAGAATTAACGTCAATTCTGAAGTTGGTGGGATGCCCAATGTCATATAGTTTTTTGGAAATTGGAATGAAAACTTCGCTCGCAAGCGAGGGGGGCAGGCGGAACCGCCACGAATTTATCACTATTAATGTCGCAGGCTTATTGATCGTTCGGTCTTCATGGTGACTATCAACTCCCCAGCATGTCGGGTTTGTTCGCTTCAGGCTCATTTTGTATTGGAAACGACCCTGTCCTTCAAGCTCATTCTGTAGATAAGACTGTAACTAGCGAAAGTTAGCACGAAAGTTGTAAGCTATAGACTTCGGCAAGACTTGCCGATTGCATTAATAAGGCTCAAGAGGAGCCGTCTATTCATGCTGTTCAACAGCGTTATCTACTTTGTTTTCCTAACAATCGCGGTCCTGGTGTATTGGAGATTGCCGTGGCGCCAACAGAATTTGTTTCTGCTGGGGGCCAGTTACGTATTTTACGGCTATTGGGACTGGCGTTTTTTATCGCTCATGCTTATGTCCACTTTGGTGGACTTCTTTTGCGCCAAAATCATCTCCAAATCTGACGATCAGGTGAAGCGTCGAAGCCTGCTGACGCTTTCGCTTTTACTCAATTTCGGATTTCTAGGGTTCTTCAAGTACTTCAATTTTTTCATTGATTCCGCCGCCATGGTTTTGAGTAGCGCTGGGGTCAGCGTTCCCGTCCAACTGCTGCAAATTGTACTGCCCCCGGGTATCTCCTTCTACACTTTTCAGGCGGTGGCTTACATTGTCGACGTTTACTATAAAAAATTGGAGCCTGCTGAAAATCTGGTGGACTATGCTCTGTTCATCAGCTTTTTCCCCCACCTGATTGCCGGGCCCATTCAACGTCCCAGCCATCTGTTGCCACAATGCCAGAAGCCCCGCCAATTCGATGCGGGCTGGTTTTGCGATGGGTTGCTGCTCATTGCATCGGGACTGTTTCGCAAACTGGTCATCGCCGATAATTGTGGGGCCATCGCCAATGCCGCTTTTGACGGACATTTGGGGTCGAATGCTGCGGTCATGCTGCTGGGTGTGTACGCCTTCGCCTGGCAAATATATGGCGATTTCAGCTCCTACAGCGATTTTGCGCGGGGAAGCGCTCAATTGATGGGTTTTCACTTTATGGTGAACTTCAAGCAGCCCTATCTTTCTACCAGTCTTCAGGAGTTTTGGCGACGTTGGCACATCAGCTTGAGTACCTGGCTGAGAGACTACCTTTACATCGGGCTGGGCGGGAACCGTTTGGGTACGGCGCGAACCTATTACAATTTGATGGTCACTATGTTGCTTGGTGGCCTTTGGCATGGGGCGAATTGGACCTTTGTCGTGTGGGGCGCAATCCACGGCGTCGGCTTGGCGATTGAGCGGTTTGTTACCAACGGAAAGCCACAGCAGGCTTCCACTGCCTTGGGCCGCATCGGCCAACGATTATTTATTTTCCACATTGTTTGTTTAAGCTGGGTTTTCTTCCGTGCCTCATCCGTCAATGCGGCGTTCAACTTTCTTGGTGGATTAAGGACGTTTGTATGGAAACCTCAATATGCTCAGCCCTGGATCCTGTTATCGGCGTTGGTTATAACCATGCTGCTTGTGGATCTATTATTGGAAAAAACGAAGGAAGAATATCCCTTCGCCTTACAGGGGAATTGGCGACGCGTCTCGGCGGCCCTGGCTATGCTGGTGCTCGCCTTAGTATTCTCGGCTAGTGAATCGAATGCATTTATCTACTTCCAGTTCTAGCGCTTCCAATTCGCATGGTAGCAGGCCTCATTTGAGCCCGGCGGCATCGTGGGCAGTGCTGCGCCCCTTTCTTGTCATCGTAGTTGGCATGGTGGCGACGCTGCTGGTACTGGGAGAGGTTGTCACGCGTTTGGCCGGATGGAATTACCCTTCGTTCTCGCAAAGCGATCCAGACCGGGGCTGGGCTCAACGTCCGGGTGCCAAAGGAATTTTCCGCGATGAAAATAAAATCGGCGTCTTTATCCAAATGAGCAAAGACGGTTTGCGCGACGTGGACCATGCGCTAGCCAAACCAGCGGGAACGTTTCGCATCGCGTTGTTAGGAAATTCCTATTCCGAAGCACTCCACGTACCTTTGGAACAGACATTTTGGCGGGTTGCCGGGCAGGAAGTGGAAAAATGTCGACCCAATGGTCTGGACAAAGTGGAGATGATTAATTTCGGCGTGGGCGGATATGGAACAGCTCAGGAACTGATTACCCTCCAAAAGCATGTCTGGAAATATTCACCAGATCTGATTTTGGTTGGCTTCTTAACGGGGAACGATGTTTACTACAATTACCGCGCCCTGGTTGGACACGCCGGAGAGCCCTATTATGTTTACAAGAACGACCGTCTGGAGTTGGACGATTCCTTTAAGCGTAATTTGAAACTGGGAAGGATGAAAAAGATTCAGCAACAAGTTGAGGACAAAGTCCAACTGGCAGGCGCAGTAATTCATCTGCGGAATGAAATTAAGCAATGGATGTTCACCGGGATGCAAAAGCTGAAGGCGTCAAAGAATACCGTGATGAATGAAAGTGAAAAGACGAACACGCTGCAGCCTACCGACTTTGTTTATGTCCCACCGAAAGATGGCGATTGGGCTGAAGCCTGGAAAGTTACTGAAGGCATTCTACGACTGATGAAACAGGAAGTAGCCAGTCATAATGTGCCGCTAGTTATTTCCACATTGAGCAATTCTCCGCAAGTAAATCCCGATCTGAAAGTGCGTGAAGAGTTTATGCGCCAACTGGGAGTGAATACGCTCTTCTACCCCGATGAACGCATTCGCCTGTTTGGGGAACGGGAAGGGATTCCCGTAGTCACCATTGCACCGGGTATGGCCGAACTGGCCCAGAAAGAAAATATATTCCTGCATGGTTTTCCTGGAAATATGGGCAAGGGCCATTGGAATCAAACCGGCAATCGGGTGGCTGGGGAAGCGATTGGTGCGGGCATATGCAAGGCTTTGTCAAAGTAACGGTATGGGAAGTAGAGTTGAAATCGAATATTGCACGCAGTGCCGCTGGATGTTGCGTGCCGCCTGGATGGCGCAGGAACTGCTTGTCACTTTTGAACAGGATTTGGCGGAAGTAGCACTCCGTCCTGGAACTGGCGGAGTTTTTGAA
The DNA here is from genome assembly GCA_043781815.1 of Bryobacterales bacterium. Taxonomy (GTDB): domain Bacteria; phylum Acidobacteriota; class Terriglobia; order Bryobacterales; family Bryobacteraceae; genus JANXSF01. The sequence goes on from JAYWBH010000128.1 coordinate 4,172, forward strand.
GTACGGGCCGACGGTGACTTGGTTTGGTCGCGCGCGATAGAGGGTCGATTCCCTGAAATAAAGGAATTGAAGCAGCGGATTCGGGATAGGATCGCCCCTGAAAAAACACTCGGTCATTCCGACGTTCAAACCACTCCCTAAAAACAATTTTGCGGACTATCCGCCAACAATTGCCAAGGGTCGAATGGGCGCGCCGGTAGCCCCGTTCAGTTTCATGGGAGCGGCAACAAACAGGAATTCTTTGACGTTTGCGGCGGAAAGTTCTTCCATATTCAACGCTTCAATAATGTGGATGCGCTGTTCCACCAGGAAATGGACATGAACGGGCATGTCGCGCGAAGGGACTTTTTCAAAAGCCACGGTGTCGCTGCCTGCGGCAAATATTCCTTTGCTGGAAAGCCATTGGGCACCTTCCAACTCCGGACCAGGCCCATTCACTTGTGCAATATAGCGGGCGGCGTCATTCCAATATCGAGCCCATCCCGTTCGCAATAAAACCACGTCACCCTTTGCGATGACCAGATCTCCGGCCGCACGCTTCATCATGGACGATGTAATGACGAAATCGGTGGCAAGTTCATCCACTCCCATTAATTTGGCGATATCCAGCAAAATACCGCGTCGCAGGATGGGCGCAATGGTTTCAACAGAAAACTTTGCTAAACCGGTGCTGTAGTTTTGGACTTCATTGGCAAGCGTGCCATCACATAGTTTGCCTGCTTGCGAAAAGTGGCAAAAAGCATCAATATGGGTGCCCACGTGGCTGCCTAAGGCGATGGCGTCAGAAGCGGAACTGGTGCCCGAGGGAGTGATGAAATCGCCATGCTTTTTCACCAATCCAAAAAGATAAGGAGGGTGCGATGGATGGTGGGGCATCCCCACAAAATAAGGTTGAGCCAAATCAAATACGCGACTTCCGGCTGGAATTTGCATTAATGTTTAACCTCTGTTTTGATTTCTGGAAGATAGTAGAAGACTGCGCCCAGTATCGCGTAGACAGCCAGCAACAGGACGCCTTCCATCCAGTTCGATTCTCCATCATTGGTGATTTGCGTGGCGATAAGGACGCTAAGCGACACAGCGACCACTTCCGCTACTGAAAATACCAGATTCATGGGAGTTGGGCCAATACAATAGCTGGCAAGAACCAGCAATGGTGCCACAAAAAGAGCTACTTGGATGCTGGAACCAAGGGCGATCCCCAAACTGAGGTCCATACGGTTCTTCATCGCCACCATCACCGCCGTGGAGTGTTCCGCAGCATTGCCGATGATGGCCACTACAATGACCCCAATGAACACGTTAGTCATGCCAAAGGAATGGGCTGCAACCTCAACCGAGCCCACCAGGATCTCGCTAACCAGGGCTATGAGGGCAGTGGAAAGCGCCAACACTCCAACAGCTTTGCGAACGCTCCAGGGCTGGTCATGTTGTTCCGGCGGGTGACCCGCATCCCCACCAAATAGCTGCTTGTGTGTTTTCAACGTGAACAGTAAACTGAAAGCATAGACTCCCAGCAGAATGAACGCTATTTCCACGGAAAGATCGTGCTCCCTGCGTTGCATGTCCCCGGCCAGGAAATGGAAAGTTGCTGGAAGAATCAAAGCGATTGTGGCTAGCAACAACATGGTTGCCTGCGACCGGGCCCCTGATTTATTAAAGTGTTGTGATTTGAACTTCAACCCACCGGCCACGATGGAAAGTCCGGTGACAAGCAGCAGGTTTCCGATAATCGAACCAGTGAGCGACGCTTTGACCACGTCGTAGAGACCGCGCTGCAACGCCATCAGGGCGATAATGAGCTCAGCAGCATTTCCGAATGTGGCGTTTAACAGAGCCCCCACCCCATCGCCTGTATGGTGTGCCAAATGTTCTGTAGCTCGTCCCATCCAACCGGCAAGAGGTAGTATAGCCAGGCAAGCGGTGACAAAAATCGCCACGTGGGATTGGGGGCTTAGGAATTCCATACCGACAGTGATGGGGACAAAAATGAGCAGCCAATTGAGCGATGGTTTCATATACCTCACCCTAGGATACGCATGGTAGTAAGGATTTTTCTGAATAGATGTTTAGATTGAATCGGTCGATGACAACTATAGCCCTGGCAGGGGTGAAAAAATGTCTAATGATCGTTTGCTCTCTCAAGAAGAAATCGACAGTGTATTTAAGAAAGCGTCCGGGACGCGGGCTGTTGCAGATGCAGGCAGCAAGGCTGAATCCTATGATTTTCGGCGACCGGATCGCATTGCTAAAGATCAGTTGCGGAGCATCCATCTGCTGCATGAAAGCTTTGCGCGGAGCCTTTCCTTCAGCTTATCTGCATATTTAAGGGCGTATGTGGTGGTGAATCTGGTTTCTGTGGAGCAGTTGTCATTTCGTGAATTTACGCAGGTGATGCCGTCCCCTTCTTCCATTCTCTGTTTGGGATTGACCCCATTTGACGGCAATGCTGTTCTTGAATTGAATCCCAGCCTGGTGTTTCCTCTGCTTGAAATGCTGTTGGGAGCGGGAGAGAAAGCTGGCGCTGTCAAAATTGATCGGGAACTCACAGAAATTGAGCAAAGCATCATTGAAGCCATTTATCGGCTGATTCTGAAAGATCTGAAAGAGGCATGGCAGGCCATTTCGTTGATGTCCTTTTCCATTGAGAGTCACGAAAAGGAACCATCTCTGCTGCAAATGTTGGCGCCCAACGAAGCGGTTGTGGCCATCAGCCTGGAGATTCGCATTGGTGAGATCACCGGCATGATGAATCTTGGCATACCCAGTGTCATCATCAAGATGCTGCGTCAGAAGTTTGATCAGCAATGGTCTGTACGAAAAACCGATTCCACTATTCAAGATCAATCCCGGATATTGCGATTAGTGAAACAGGCCAAGATGAACGTTGAAGTCCGGCTGCAGGGTCCGACTTTAACTGTCGAAAATTTGCTCAATCTGGAAGAAGGGGATGTACTCAATTTCGATTACCCTTTGAATCGTCCCATCGATTTATTGATCAATGGAAAGATGAAGTATCAAGGGGATATTGTGGCTGCTGGGGGAAAGAAGGGCTTTATGGTTTCCAAACCATACCTGCCGATGGAGGACTAATCGTGATCGACTATAAATCCTGATCGTTGCTTTCTTTGGCCAGTTGCTTCGATTCAATCCCGATGCGACGCAGAACCAGAAATTCGGCTAGGTTTTCCGTGGTCAACAAACCAAGCAGCGTTTCCCCATCCATCACTAAGCCGCAAGCACCGGAGTCTGACAGCAAGGGCAGGGCATCCATCAATTCCGCTTCTGGAGGTAATCGCAGAAACTCGCGATTCATGGCACCGGCAACGTAGGTATCTGGTCCATCTTCAGCCATGGAGCCCAGCAATAAATTACGACTCAATAGTCCCACCACTTGCTCGCCAGAAACTACCGGGAAATCCTGTTGTGAAGTGGCCAGCAGTTTCTTTGCTGCGTCGCCAATGGTTGCCCCATGGGGAAGGGTGTCAAATTCCGTCACCATCGCTTCGCGAACCTGTACCCCGGCAAGGAGCGTTCTTCCTAATTTGGCGGCGTTGTCCTGTGCTGCACCGAAGTAGACAAAAACAGCAACTACGGTAAGCAGGTAATATCCGGCAAACAACCCTACCAACCCCAATGCGATGGCTACGGTTCGACCAATTAGATAAGCCAGACGCGACGCATCCCTTTCTGATCGGAATAAGGAAAGAAATCCGCGAAGGGCCTTGCCGCCATCCATCGGAAACGCTGGAAGCAGGTTGAAGATTGCCAGCGACGTATTGGCCAGAATACATTTGGAAAGCAGATCGGCATCGGGAGTACGCAAAGATTCGGCAGTCTTATCCCAACCCAGCCTTTGAATTTGAACTAACGTCAAAGCCACGGCAATCAGGAAATTAGTAGCCGGGCCAGCTAGGGAAATCCAAAGTTCCAAACGGCTGGTGGGTTGGCGACTCAGGCGAGCTACCCCTCCCACTGGAAACATAATCACTTCCAGCGTGTGGATGCCAAACCGATGGCTCATCAACGCATGACCCACTTCATGAGCTACTACAGATAAGAACAGTGCCGCCATATACAAGCCCTGTTCAACAGGAGTTCCCGTGGAAGAAAACAGAAGCACAACGAACAGGATGACAAAGGTGAAATGAAGGTGAATGGAAACTCCTGCCAGAGTCCCCAGGTAAAGAGTGCCGGAACTGTTGATGTTTTCCTGATCCATCATTGCCCTACTCTAACTTTACGATGAACTGGCTACAATCCGTACTTGGCCAGTTCGGTTTCCACAACAGCGGCTGCTTCTTTTGAAGGCAGGCTACCTTGGGCCAGGGCATTATTTCCGCCGCCTTTGCCGCCCGCTGAGGTCAAAGCTGCTTTCAGAAGATTGCCGGCGTGCAGGTTGGAATCGTTTGAGCAAGCAAGCAATGCAGCAGGTGGATTCACCGAAATCAACAGGATTGCCGCTTTGCCTTGGGCTACGAAGTTTTGCGCCAGCATACGGGTATCGTCATTGATGGCGGTGTCCATGGTCCGGCGGACCAAGCGCATTCCTTCCGCGTTCGGCTCGGTGGCAGTGTAAAGATCGCGACCTTCGCTCTGGGCCACTTTTGAAGACAATAGCTTCACCGTTTTATCGACATCCTTGGCCCGTTCCAGCAAAGCAGCTACGGCTGGGGCAATGTCTTCTGAAGGGCAGGAAAAGTGACGGGAAATGGTGCTTAAAGCGTCGTACTCTTTGCGAATTTGATCCACGGCTCGCATGCCGCAAAGAAATTCTACCCGAACATTGCCGCGCACCTTATCCAGCTTTCGCAGCACGATGGGGCCAATTTCCCCGGTAGTCCGCACGTGGGTTCCACCGCAGGCACTCTTGTCTAAATCAGCTATGGAAATCAGTCGCAGCATCCCTTCTCTGGCGCTGGCCTTGCGCAGTCCTTGGGCTTGCTCGGCATCTTCGTAGCTGATGGTGACCGTCCGATTCTCCGCCACCAATTCATTCGCCCGTCGTTCCACCGCTTCGATCTGCTGCGGGGAAAGCGAAGGAATTTCCAGGTCCACATTGGCAGAAACATCCCCGAAATGAACGCTGGCAGTGCGCACACCTAAAAGGCTGTCAAATACGGCACTGAGCAAATGTTGCCCGGTGTGCTGTTGCATATGATCGAACCGACGTTGCCAATCGATCAATCCGCGAATCGGCCCAACTGGCAGCGGTTCGGCAAGTACATGCGCTAGGCGATCTTCCTCATCAATCACGTCCAGGATTGCCACGCCGTTAATGGTTCCTAAATCGTGTAGCTGCCCACCGGATGTGGGATAGAAAGCGGATCGGTTTAGATAGAGGCGGCGGCCATCGTGCGCCGCCTCCTCTACTTCTGCGTCGAATGCTATTAGGTAGGAATCGTTGTAATAGAGGCGGTCGGTCATTGCACAGCAATCTCCACACGATTGCTGGTCAATTGACCAAAATTCAGTTCTACTCCGATACGATTGCCTTTAGGAGAATCAGCCGGAACCGCCACATTGATTTGATACAGGCCCACAAAATTTGGAGTCAGTCCAATGAATTGTGGATTTACCGGGTCGGCTGGACGGCCTACTGTTCCTGCTCCGAAAGTGACGGTGGATGGAGTGACCACGTTGGCCAGCGGATTTGTGGGCGATGCCGCACCACTGACCACTGCGGGTACAGTAGGTCCGAGTCCCAGCGCGTACATAGTCAGCACATCACCAACTCTAGCCGGTCGGGAATTGATGCCCGGAGTAACAGGTATGGGAAACGATTGATCCTGATTGACCAGAATTCCATATTCTCCAATCCCCAATCGCAGCAATTTAGGAGCGCGGGCAGAAATGCGGATGGAAACTTGATTCCCCGCTTGACCATTGCGTTCCACGCGTACGGTACCCAGACCGAGGGCCGCATCGTAAGGAATCTGGAAGTTAATCTGATCGAATTGGGTGTAATAAACCGGCGCTGGGATGCCGTTCACCAACACTCTCGAACCGCCCAAAGTTTGCGGAAGAGGTAGGGCAGTGGCGGAAACGGGGTCGGCGTATGTGAGTTGCTCCCCAAATAGCGCGACGATCGTACCTTGGGCAATATCCTCGTCAGAGGAAAAGGTGGCATTGTTGGCTACGCGCCTGGAAATAGGAGCAGCTTGGGCTGAGACATCCAACGAAATAGGAACTGTTTGTGTGCCGTTGATGGCGTTGCTGGCAACACTGATGGCTCCAGTGTAGGGTCCGGCAGCAAGCGCACCGGAATCAATGGTTACGTCGAAAATATTGAATTGTGGGTAAGATGCAACGGTCAGCCAAGCCCCACCACTAGCGGTTACAGCGCCCAAAGTCAGTGTTCCTAAACCGCGATTGGCATAGGTGAATCGAAAGAGCCGTTTGGAAGCGCCTGATGAGGAAGAGACTCGCAGAGAATTGCTGGAAAGTTGAATAATTGGTTGCGACGTGACAGTTAAGTTCACCGCTACGGTCTTGTTATCTGCGGCAAGATCGGACGCCGATAAAGCCACACTGCCGGAGTAGGAACCCTCGGCCATTCCTGATTGGTGCTTGGCCAGGATCGTATAGGGCAGGGCAAAGGCAAAACTGGATGCGCCAGTGAAGGAGAAGGAAAGCCAATTTCCACCTTGTGCCACCACCGTGCTTTGAACCAGCTTATTGGTAGAGACAACCAGGGAATCTTGCGATCCGTTGGGGGCGACGAATAAGTTGACGGAATTGGGAATAGTTCCACCAACGGCTAAGGTGACGGTGATGGTTTGAGGGGCATCAATCGCATTGGGATCGGAAACGGTGATAATGCCGGTGTAGCTGCCTGCCAGTAAAGAGTTGGCACTAAACGCTATGTCGATAGGGAAGCAGGTGGTCCCTCCCAAAATTGAACAGTTATGGCCTGCTCCAACGGTTGGTTTTAACCAGGCTGCAGATGAGGAAGCCTGCAAGTTCAGCGTTCCATTACCGGCATTGGAAGCTTCAATGGATTGCGATGCTGCGTTAGATCCAGTGGCAACGGTAACTGGACCGATTGTTGTGGAAGAAAGTCGCAAGCGGGGCTGTGCGTGAAGTGCCAACAGGGAAAATGCCGCTGCTATGGTGATGAATCTAAATGTTTTTGTTACACCCATTCAAGAGCTCCTTTTTTGTAAACCCAAACGTATCCGACTATAAGAATTGCCAGAAAAACAGCAATTTCTATGACACCAAACCAACCAAGTTGGTGAAACCGGACGGCCCAGGGAAACAGGAAGACTGTTTCCACATCGAAAATCACGAATAGAATGCTGATGATGTAGAAGCGCACGGCATAGCGACCTCGGGAGTTCCCTACGGCTTCAATGCCACACTCGTACGCTTCCAGCTTAAGTTTCGATGGAGAGGAGGGCCTGACCAGTTTCGCCGCCAAGATGGCAATGACCGGAAACGCCATGGCGATGATAAGGAACAGGAAAATCGGTAAGTAGCCTTGCGGCATGCCCCTTAATTATAACCTTAGCCAAGTCCAGTACCGGGTAAACTTGCATCTTTTAATAAGCGCGATAATCTATAGAAGCATGTTTGGGGCAATTCGCGAACAAATCGAAACCGTATTCCGTGAGGATCCTGCCGCGAAGAGCGTGGTGGAGATCCTTCTTTGTTACCCCGGAGTCCACGCAGTATTACTGCATCGGCTGGCGCATCGCCTGTACGATGCCGGTATCCCGTTGATTCCTCGCCTGATATCCCAGTTCAGTCGGCTGATTACAGGGATTGAGATCCACCCCGGAGCGACCATTGGTCGTAGATTTTTCATCGACCATGGCATGGGTGTAGTGATCGGCCAGACGGCTGAGATCGGCGATGATGTATTGATTTACCAAGGGGTTACCTTGGGCGGAACAGGGAAGGACCAAGGCAAGCGGCATCCAACGCTAGGAAATAACGTGGTGGTAGGAACAGGGGCCAAGGTTCTGGGGAATATTTTTATTGGGAATCACGCGAAGATCGGCGCAGGTTCGGTGGTGGTGCATAATGTGCCGGATCATTCGACTGTGGTAGGTGTTCCTGGGCGCGTGGTGCGGTCCCGAGGTGTGGTCGCAGAAGAGCAATTGGAACACGGCAAGCTGCCCGATCCAGAGGGTCAGGCAATGGCAGATCTGACGGCTCGCATTGAGCAGTTGGAGTTTCAGTTGAAGGAAGCGTTACGGGAAGCGCGAGTGAATCAACGGTAATTCAAGATTATGGCTACGAACCACCCACTATCTGCACTCCCGAAGAAATGGAATGATCAAATGCAAGATGAGATCGTTGAAGAGATTCACGCCCATCGAGCGGCGATCTCGGATCGTTTCCAAGGGAACTTGGCAGAGACTATTCGCTACTATCAATCTTTAACTGTTCCGATTCCCCGTAGCTCTATCCTGCCTCAATCTCGGCGAATGATCGATGCTGAATAGTTCATCTCTGCAAGCGCACGCATGGGGCTGATCCGCAAATACACGAGCTACAAAGAAATGAAGGCTGAGGAGTATCGGTACTGGCAAAGTCGTCCTGTACATGAACGAATGGACGCTGTTTCTGAACTAACTACTGCCGCTTACGAACTGAAAGGCATCGCCCTGGGCGTACCAAGACTTCAAAAATGTATTGTGATCCTTCCCCGGCTACAACGTTAAATACCTGCTCATTGTTGGTTACGTATCTTTTGCTGAAGGGATGCTGCACGGACAGCCCGTACACAAAAAGATTGCGCGACAAGATAGTTGAAGATATCCTCGCCGCGCGGGACTATGAGCTTTCACTTTTTCCGAAGTGCCAACCGTCGATACCTTGCCGCCATCAGAGCCAGTCCCGAGGCGAAAAGAAGGATCGACCTTGGTTCAGGCGCGGTGTTGACCGACAGATTGAAATTGTCTATGGCTCCCAGGTCGTTTGAATTCAGAGTAGCGAAGACATCGAAAATGGAACTCCCATAGGTATTGATCGTTGCTCCTCCAGTGCACGGGCCATTATCGCCGCAGAACGCGACGCCTGTTGCAATACTTGCACCGTTGAGGGAAAAACTGTACTTCTGGGTTGTCATGTTAAAGATGAAATCAACGTGGTTCCAAACGTCTCTGGAGAATGTACCAACCGGGGTGAACCCTGAAGTAATCAGATGGATTGAGTTATCTGCGAACACGTCGATGCCACCCAGAAAGGGTGTAAGTCCGGCTCCAAGGCCAGCGAATTGCCACTCGTTTTGAGCAGAACTGCTGGCCAGAAAGATATCTGCAGATAGATTAATCAGCGGTCCAGTAGTTGAGTCAGAGTGGTACATGCCAGTTTGTACAATCGAGCTTTTAACGGGGATTACCCAGGCTGCCTGTGAACCGGATTTGACTAAAGTGGTCTGCACAGCATCGAAGGAATCAGTAGCGTTGAACTCAGCCCATCCATCTTGGCCGACGATATTGCCGGGCGCGTAAGTGGGCGGCTCAAATCCGGTGGCAAAGATAATGCCACCATATGCCGAACCTGATGAAATGGACAGAAATGTGATTAGGGGCAGGAACGTGATTAAAGAAATGTAGCGCGCAATCAAATTGCGACCGCCAAATGAAATCGTTGTTGAAAAACACATAAAACCCTCCAAACGACCAAGTTTGTTTTTACAGGATCGAGCCCAATCTCAAAACGCGGAATTTGGAAACACAATCTGAAAGCATATCTTTACCGATGGCTTTGATCAACAGCATACCACCGATTTTGGGCAAGGTAACTTCCAATTTTACGCTTCAACGCATAGAAATTCCAGGTGTTACCGCTTTCGCTTGCTACTATCGCTGGTAGTAAATCTTTTCTTATCGTAATCTTTAGAAGGTTATGCTTCAACCTTCCCCTTTTACTACTTCCTTGCCCCTTGCGAAATTTCTATCTTTGATTTTGATTGCCCTTTGCGCCGTTCTTGGCGTCCCCGTCGTCGCCCAATCTCCTAACACTGCGACCATGATTGTTGCCCTGGTCGATCAAACCGGCGGTGCTGTCACGGATGCCAAAGTTTCGGTGGTGAACAGTGCCACGGGTGCCGTGCGGGATGCAGTTTCGGGAAGTGACGGGAATGCCACCATTTCTGCATTGCCGCTAACGGGAACCTACACGCTAAACGTGTTCAAGGATGGATTCAATAAAGAGGAGCTGAAGGACATCACACTCCGCTCTGGTGAAACTGCCACCCTGAAGGTGAAGCTGATCATTGGCACGGCAAAGGCCGAAGTCATTGTTTATGGCACTGCCGAAGGTGTTCGTGCCGATGCGCAGATTGGCCGTCGGTTCGACAGTCAACAAATCGATCAGACGCCGATTCTTGGCCGCAAGGTATCGACACTGCCACTCTTCAATGCGGCATTCCGGCAGGCTAAGGGCACCGGCGATCTGTTCGTGAATGCCACGTACTTCGTTACCGGCGTTGGTGGACGACGTCAGACCACGGTCACTCTGGATGGTGCGAATAACGATGAAGGCTGGGGGCGTCAGACCATGATCGCCACTGTGCCGCTTGGTGCCATTCAGGAAATGACTGTACTCTCGAATGCGTTTTCCTCCGAATACGGTTGGACCTCTGGACCTGCGCTGAACATTGTCACTAAGTCCGGCACCAACCTTATCCACGGCGAAGGCGTGTACCTGAATCGTCCCGGTGGCTGGCAGTCGAAGACATTTTCCACCAGTGGCTTTTGCCCACCTTCCGTTGCAAGTTGCGTCACACCCACCACGCTCACTGCGATCAATCCGGTGGACATTCCAGATGCGCTGAGTCAAGTTTCCGGTTCCATTGGCGGGCCAATGGTTAAGGACAAAACTTTCTTCTTCGCAACGGCTGATTATACGGGGCAGAATCGGACCACTTTCCTTTCCAGCGCATTGCCCACCTTTTTATTGCCGACCGATGGCCACTTGGATTACACAGGGCACTACCGTCAGGCGTTGTTCAATGGACGGTTGGACCATAAGCTGACGCCGGGGCAGACGCTGATGGTGCGAATGAACCTGGATCGGTTTTCCGACGACAATCCGCAGGATGCCGTAGGCGGTACCAATGCTCCCAATGTAGCGCGCAGGTATTCGCGACGATCCTGGACCGCTCAGGTGAATCATACTGCGGTGCTCAATGCCAGCCTTCTGAACGAGGCGCGATTTGCCTATTTGAATGGTGATCCGATTACTCTGTGGGAAGCGCAGAATCCCTCAACTGCTTACACGCGGGCCGGGAATGTACCGTTCACCATTGGGCAATCGCGAGCCTCTAACCTCTTTGGTCGTCAGGCACAGTTCTCGGATATCTTGTCTTGGTCACGAGGCATTCATCACCTGCGTATTGGCGGAACCGCTATCCATCACACGTCAGGGGGTACGGGTAGCGAACCTGGCACCGCCACTCTGGGCACGTTCACTTTCCTGAATACGACCACGGCACCTTTCGATCAATTGACGCTGGCCAACGTACAGAATTATACGCAGCCGATTGATTTCGGAATCAACAGCTACAAGCTTTCGCAGTGGCTGTATACCGCGTTCGTGCAGGATAGCATCCACTTGCGTCGCGACCTCACGGTGGACCTTGGGATTCGCTACGACCGCCAAACCTTGACCGGTGCGACCAAGAACTTTGCCCCGCGCCTGGGCTTCGGGTGGCATCCTGGCGGCAATTCACGCCTGTCCATTCGCGGGGGCTATGGCATGTATTACACGCAGATTCGGTCCAATGCAGTGGCCGGATATTTGGTTGGTGGGCTGGATGGTTTGACTACGTACACAGCCACTCCCGGGCAACTGGGCTTTCCAACGTGCCTGACCGGAGCATGTCTGCCGCTATCGTTTGATCCGAAGACCCTCGCCCCATCGCAATTACCTGCGCGTGACATTACAATCAGGGCGGGTCAGCAGGCCTTCTACGGGGCTCAGTTCGCGAAATATGGGTTGAACTTTGACAAGCTGCCAAACTACCCTGATCAGCTTTCAAATCCCCGCAGTCAGGTGATGTCCTTTGGTGCAGAGGGCGAAGTGAAAAAGGGCTTGTTCGTCGGGGGCGATTACGTTCATCAGCACGTCACAAACTTGGATCGTACTGTCGATTTGAACGCTGCAGCACCTTTCGACCGCACGGCGTTTGGACAAGTCAGGACCGTGGCTGCGGCCAACGCCACCCGACCTATTCTGCCTGTCAATGGCGGGGTGCGTCAGGTTAACGTTTTGACGAATCTGGGCATTGCTGATTACGACGGCTTGCAGACGCAGGTCAGCTATCGAGGCAATCGGCGGTTCTATGCATCGGTCAGCTACACGGTGTCGAAGACGACCAACACCAGCGAACCAGACGGCAACGGCATTGCTCCTAACGAAGGCAACATTGCGCGGTTAGGCGAGGTGGAACGTGGACCTGGCCTGCTGGACCAGCGTCATCGTGCGGTTATTCACTTGATCTATCAGTTGCCATTGCACATCACGGTTGGCACTGTGTCACAGTTCGCGTCGGCGCGCCCGTTTAATACCACGACGGGCATTGACAACAACGGTGACGGAGCGAATAACGATCGGCCAGTGATTGATGGCAAAGTGATCGCGAAGTCGGCATTTCGAGGCACTGCGACGTCAGAGGTAGGGCTGTTCGTTGAGAGTCGCATTAAGCCATCGGAACGGACCACCATTTTGCTTAGGCTGGAAGGGTTCAATCTATTCAACCACGGTAACTACTTGGGTCGCGCGCAGACTATTTACGGCGATACGGGCATACCGAATCCGACGTTTGGTCAGTTGGTGGCAGTAGGCACGGCAACGAATGCGCTGCCAGCGTTCGCCAATGTAGACCCACCACGAATGTTCCAGTTGCAGGTTCGGTTTGTGTTCTAATCAAACGTTTAGAGGTTTTATATGATTGACATGAGAGCGCTAGTATTGGAATGCTTGGAACGTGCTGAGACGGTTGCCGCCATACGAATAGGAATGGAACAATCTGACCGCGGCGAGGGAATTTCCCTTGATGAGACAGAAATGAGACTGCGGAAAAAGCATGGCTTTTTGCGTTGCAATACAGCAATAAGCCTCCGCAGATCTTGACGGTGATGCAAGGCACATTTCGAAAGAATATTTTGCTAGGCTGAAGTGATGAGTACCTTGTTAGAGAAAGCTCTGGAAAAGGTCGGTACGCTTCCGCTGGACGAGCAGGACCTGATCGCATCGCAAATCCTGGAAACGATCGAAGATGAAGAGGGCTGGCGGCAGCGATTTGCGGGAAATCGGGATGTAGTGCGACGCATGGCGCAGGAAGCGCTTGAAGAGGACGCTCGCGGGGAAACGAAGGCTCTGGTTGAACTTCTTTGATTCAGTCCCGGACTACCAAAAACTTTTGGTACCTTTTCCAAAGATTACCTAAAGCAGTCCAAAAAAGCGCTCGAAGCTCACATCAATTGTTTAACCAGAATCCTTACCACCCAAGCCTCCATTTCAAGAAACTCGAGGGAGAAGAGGGTATTTATTCGGCAAGGATTGGGCTGCACTATCGGGCGTTAGCCGTCATGAAGGGCAACCGGGCAGTTTGGTATTGGATCGGAAGCCATAATGAATATGACCGATTAGTGTAATCATCGCCAACTTCTGATTATGAGCAGGCTTCCTTCAGCTTTCTTAGTTTCCGAACTCTGACAAAAAACAACAATAGATGTTCAAGTAGAAAAGCACCGTTGCAAGCAAAAACAACCACCACTTTGTAGATTAATTCTGCACGGACTTTACCTGATAGTATTAGCCCATTTCAAACCTTTCTGTGGCATACTTCTCGCATGACCAACCGTGCCCGTATAGTGCTGATTGCGACCTTTGTCTGCGCTCATGCATCCGCTGCGGTCAATACACAGCGACCTTCGCTACGCTTTGAAAAATCTTTCGGCGGAACCGGCGTCGATGTGGCTACGGCAGTGGCTGTTGATCGCGCTGGCAACAGTTACGTTACCGGCAACACTACCTCACTCGATTTCCCGGTGGTCAATGCGTTGCAACCCCGCATCGGCAGCACTCCTCTCCGCATAAGCAATGACCAAGGTACCACTTGGATCTCACCGGCTGTACCCGACCCAGTTTATGCTGTCGCCGGTTCCACAAAGCAGCCTAATATTCTGTTCGGGGGCACTACAAAGGGGATGATTAAGAGTAGCGATGGCGGTAAAACATGGGTAGGGCTACCGAATGCTCCAAAGTATCAGGTGAATGCCCTGGTGGTGGATAACGTAAATCCTGACACGGTTTACGCAGCCACGATCATCGGTACCTTCAAGACTTTGGATGGTGGCACTAGTTGGCGGCAAATCGATGGCCAGTTCCAGGACCGCAAGGTACTGGTTCTGGTGTCTAATCCGGTCCGCCCTGCCACGCTGTTTCGCGGCGTCGACAACGGCCAAACACCAAGCGTCTATCGCACAACAGATGGCGGCACCACTTGGGTGCTACTAGTGAACTCTCCCCTGGGTACCTTTTCAATCGCTTACGATCCATCCAACGCCGATGTTCTCTATGCGGCTGCTTCGGAGCAAGGGTTCCGTGGTGGTGGTCCACGGGCAATTTACAAGACAACGGATGCTGGTGAAACATGGACCAAGCTCATCGACACGCCCGTCACCGTCTCAACTTTTACTCTGGCGGCAAGCGGTTCTGCGGTTTTCGTAGGAACAGAAACGGGCGTGCTGATGAGCCGCGATGCCGGCAAAACGTGGGTGCAAACCTCAGTGATTGACGCTGCGGACAACATCGTAGTGGATCCAAACAATCCACAGTTCGTCTATGCCACTGCCGATGGAATTCGCCGCAGCACCGATGGCGGCACAACTTGGTCCACATCACTTGCGGTGAGGCAGCTAGTGCAATGCCTGGCTATTGTCCCAGGCAATCCGTCGGCAGTTTTTGTGGGCGCTGGGCCAGGCCAGAATATATTCGTTTCAAAGTGGAGCGCCGATGGAAAACAGATGCTCTACAGCACCTATTTGGGTGGAGGTTATTTCGACATTGCAACGGCAATTACGGTGGATAGCCAAGGCAACGCGTACGTCACTGGATACACCTATTCGCAGGATTTCCCCATTACACAAGGCGCTCTGCAAAAAAAGAATCCCGGCACGATCAACGCGTTTCTCGCCAAAATCGGACCACAAGGGGACAAGCTGATTTTTTCAACTTACCTTGGGGGTTCCAACAAGGACCTGGCCAGTGCGATTTCTATCGACAATGCAGGGAATACTTATTTGACAGGCTATGCCGAATCTTCTGATTTCCCAATCACTGCAGGTGCCACGCAAGCGCGCCTACAACAGAATTGTCCGACGATTCAGGCGCCCGTCTTGAATCCGGCAGTTAGGATATTCGGACAACGCTTCAATACTGGTGATGCCTTTGTGACTAAGATCAACGCTGATGCAACGCAACTTGTCTACTCAACTTTTCTTGGTGGAACTTGCGGAGAACAGGGCCTTGGCATCACCGCTGACGCATCTGGAAATGCCATTGTAGTGGGCGTCACCAACTCCTTAGATTTTCCTGTCACCGCTGGCGCACTTCAAACATTCGGCGGCTCAACATCAGTTACCGGTTTCCTGGCGAAGTTGGCACCTCAGGGATCGCTCACCTACGCTACATTTCTAGGTGGATCAGGTGCCGCAACTGCTGAAGCTATTGCCTTGGACGCTCAAGGGAACATCTACGTAACCGGCACAACACTCGGATTCGACACAATCCAGTTCGGCGTCACCAGGCTAGTCTATTGGTTCAACCGTGGCTTCGACCCCACCCCTGTTGGTTTTCCACTCGTCACCCCCGGTGCGGCCTATGTATTAAAGCTCAATCCACAAACATGGGCCAGGACTTACCTGAAATATGTCGGTTCAGTCTTTAGCGGAGGCAAGACCATCGCAGTGGATTCAACTGGTCGAGCCTGGATCGCAGGAACCACGGAATACGATTCGCAGGTGGTAGACATTGCCCCATTTCCGTCGGTCCACCCGTTTCAGGCATCAGGCGGCAGCTTCGTCGCCCAACTGTCCTCAAACGGTGCTGACATACTTTTCTCCAGCAAGGTAGACAATGCAAATTTTGTGGCTCTGGATGCCAATGGCAACGCTTTTGTTGTCGGTTCCACACGAAGATCAGATTCTTACAAGTATTTCTATCCAACGGCACAACTGCTTCGCATTGATGCGGACGTGTCCAGTTCCATCACGGTGGAGGAGCCGCAGATGCTGATCCCACGGGCCGGTTCCACCTATGCATTCGGCAGTGTTGGGCCTGGGCAGTTGATGGTCCTAACAGGAACCGGACTGGGGCCAGACAAGGAAGTTCCGGCCCA
>JAYWBH010000129.1:0-7295 GCA_043781815.1 Bryobacterales bacterium
TATATGTGCCCGCAGTCAAAATATTACAAAGACAA
Organism: Bryobacterales bacterium; assembly: GCA_043781815.1. Taxonomy (GTDB): domain Bacteria; phylum Acidobacteriota; class Terriglobia; order Bryobacterales; family Bryobacteraceae; genus JANXSF01. The sequence goes on from JAYWBH010000129.1 coordinate 36, forward strand.
GCAGACGCTGGAACGGATGAAATTGGTGATAGATACGGTGGTGCGTGAAATGACCCCCGATGGAAATATCTGGTTGCCCATCACGAATTTCAACTCGCCCCCAGACACTTCATTCGCCATGTTCACGGCTGGAACAACCGCGTCGAACGCGCAAAAATACGGATTCCCGGAAGTGTTTGAGGTGATGCGCCCGTTCCTGGTGAATGCTAAACGTGGCCTCATCCATGGAGGAGTCCATACACCCAACCATCGCTGGATGATGTGCGGTGCCTTGGCCGCGCTTCATCAGGTGATGCCCGATCCGGCGCTGGTGCGTCGTGCGGAACAGTGGCTTGCGGAAGGCATTGATCAGGATGCCGATGGCCAATACACAGAACGGTCGTTCGGCATGTACAACACCGTTTGCGACCGTGGATTGCTGAATACGGCCATCAAGATGAACAAGCCGGAACTGTTTGCCGTGGTTCGCAAAAATCTGGATGCCATGATGTACCTGATGCATGCCGATTACGAAGTGGTGACAGAGATTTCACATCGTCAGGATGCTTTCATGCGCTACACCATGGCCGGTTACTGGTTGCCCTTGGCATACCTCGCCGTGCACGATAAAAATGGGAAATACGCAACTCTGGCCAATGCCATGAAGAAGACTGCCTGGTCATTGGGCACGTTGATGGAGTTCCCCGAACTGATTGATCCAAAGGTGGCCGAACAGCCGCTGCCTGTCGATTACGAAAGGACGTTTCCGGTGGTGGGCGTAACCCGCATCCGCCGCCAGGAACGCAGCGCGTCGATCTTTAGGGACAACTCGGTGTTCTTTGCATTTCGCAAAGGTGAGGCAGTAATCAATGGTGTGCGGCTGGCTTCTGCGTTCTTTGGAAAGGGTCAGTTTAAGAGTGAAGAGGTAAAGAAAACTGCCGATGGCTATTTGCTGGAACAGAAATTAGAGGGCCCATACTTTCAACCCTTCACCCCAGCCCGCCGCATCACAGTGGATAATTACGACAGCACCAGGAAAGAACGGAAGCAGTCGGAAGTTTCCAAATTCACGCAATCGGTTCTGATCACAGAAACCCCGACATCTTTTCGAATCCGAGTGCGTGCATTGGGGACTAAGGACGTCCCAGTGGCGCTTGAAATCAACTTCCGAGCAGGGGGCAAGCTGACCGGAACCACCAGTGTTAAGACGGATTACAATCTGCTGGAAAGCGGCACAGCAGAGTATCGCAAAGGGAACGATGTTTTAAAGATCGGCCCGGGCACCGCTCCGCATCGTTATTTGGAAATCAGAGGTGCCGAGCATAAGCTGGAAGGGCCCTCGCTGTTTATTACCGGCATGTCACCAATGGATCAAGTGGTGGAGATCAGTTGGGCCTAGGCCAGAACTTCAGTGACAACGCGCGCCGGGAATTGATCGGTCAACCGCTCTTTCAATCCCTGCCGCTCCAGCACTAAGTCCCGAGCGTTCAAACCTAACATGTGCAGAATGGTCGCATGGAAATCGTGAACACTCACTCGATTTTCCTCGGCTTTGAAACCGATATCATCCGTTGAACCATAGACGGTCCCACCCTTGGCCCCACCACCAGCGATCCAGACACTAAATCCATTCGGCCCGTGATCCCGACCGGCTGCCTTGCCTGCCCCTTGCGAAATTGGCAGACGTCCAAATTCCCCACCCCAGATGACCAATGTGGAATCCAGCAATCCGCGCTGTTTCAAATCTTTCAGTAAAGCGGCAACTGGCTTATCTGTTTTTCCGCAAGCGTAATTCAAGCTGGATTGCAGATCACCATGGCTATCGAAAATTTGCGATTCAATGTAGAGCTGCACAAACCGCACGCCACGTTCAATCAATCGCCGAGCCATCAGGCAGCGCTTGCCGTAGGACGCCGTTGTTGGATCGTTCAAACCATAGGCTTCCCGGGTGGCTTCGCTTTCTTTGTTCAAATCGAGTGCATCCGATGCCGCCATCTGCATCTTTGCCGCCAGTTCGTAGCTGGATATTCGCGCGTCCAGCTCCGGCTGATAGGGACGTTGCTTGCGATGCGCTTCATCCAGTTTACGAACCAGCGTTCGCTCGGCCTCAACTAATGGCGATGGAATCTCTGGCCGTGGTTCCAGATTCAGTACTGGCGGACCCTCCGTACGAAATCGAGTCCCTTGATAAAGTGGCGGTAGCCAAGCCGATTGCCAATTGGAAATACCGTTGATGGGCAAGCCTTTGGGATCATCCAGCACCACATAGGCTGGTAGATTTTGATTCTCTGTACCCAGTCCATAAGATACCCAGGCACCCACCGAAGGGCGGCTGGCAATGGTCCGACCAGAGTGCATCAGGAACAACGCCGGTTCATGGTTGGCATGTTCGCCGTACATGGAACGGATCAGCGCAATGTCGTCCACACACTCGCTTAAGTGGGGCAATGCGCTGGAAATTTCCATACCGCTCTGGCCATGTTTCTTGAACTCGTAGGGCGATGGCATCAGCGTACCGGCATCTTTCCCATTGGAAATTGCGAAGCTCAACTCGCGACTGGGAGCAGTTCCAGCCAGCTTCTTAAGCAACGGCTTTTGATCGAATAAATCCACCTGGCTGGGTCCACCATTCATGAATAAATGAATGACCGCTTTGGCCTTGGGCTTGAAGTGAGGTTGCTTCGGGCTAAGGTCGTAAACATTGGAACTGGCCAGTGCTTGTGCCTGAAAAAGGTCAGAGCCTAGTAGCGATGCAAGGGCTGCCCCGTGCAAGCCATCCACCATTGTGGAGAAGAAATCGCGTCGTGTGTTCTGTGGCATTTTCAGTTGTCCTTAATCAATTGGTTTTAATCAATGAAGCTAAATTCTGCAGAGTTCAAAATGGCGTGGCAGTAGTTGGCGACGGCCATCCACTGGGCACTTGCAGAACGCGGGGCGTCGCTATTATCGGACTCCAGACGGGCAGGCCACTGTTTACGGAAATCGTCAATCGCGGCTAAGCCTTCTGTGATTTCTACATCACTGGGAGCCCTTGAATAGGCCCGCAGATACACATTCTCAATCAGCTTGGATCGATCGCCATCCGCTTCGTCCACCACGCGACCAGCCATGTAGCGAGCCAGTTCCCAGGTCATGGATCCATTCATCATGTGGAGTGCTTGCGTGGCAACGTTGGATCGCCGACGCTCTGTGCAGTTCGGTGTCATCGGAGGTTGATCAAACGAATCGAGCAATGAAACCGGCGTCTGGCGACGATGCAGTACGAAGATGGCCCGGCGGAAACCGGCTTTCGACGCCTTCACTGTGACCTCTTTATCCGGTCCCACTTCAATATCCGTAGGAGGGCCTAGCGATGTTGGATCAAGACGGCCAGCGGCGGTGATCAACGAATCGTAAAGTGTTTCAGCATCCATGCGACGGAAGGGCATGCGAGACAGCAGTGCATTTTCAGGATCGGCGGTGATCACCGATTCCACACTGCGCGATTCTTGTCGATAGGCTTGCGACGTCATCATCAGCCGATGCATAGATTTCATGCTCCAACCGTTTTTGACGAATTCCGTTGCCAACCAATCGAGCAGTTCTGGATGGCTGGGGGCAATGCCGGAATGTCCAAAGTTGGAAACCGTCGGAACAATGCCTCGTCCGAAATGACGCATCCAAATTTGATTCACAGCAACTCGCGCCGTCAACGGATGATTGGGTTGAGTCAACCAATTGGCCAACGCCAGACGTCGACCCGTTGAACCGGCGAATGGCGAAACAGGTTGGTACGGCTTCAAGTTGGCGTTGGTGAGAACCGCTGGGACCCCTGGTTCTACAGGGTCGCCAAAGCCAACCGGATCACCGCGACGCAATAGATAGGGAATGGACGGCTCTTCGTTATCGGTCAAAATTCGCACATGTGGTTTGGCTGTCAGCTTGCCCCTGATCTCACCGATTTGACGTTGCAGCGGCTGCGTCTTCGCTTGCAGGTCAGGATACTTGCGCGACAATTCGCGATTGTTGATTTCGAAGGTTGATTTGAACTTTGTGACCAGATATTTTTGAAGATCCGTTCGCTTCTCATCGGCGGTGTCATTCGCCGCCCGCAGGTCTTCACGAACATCGGCGGGCAAAGCCGCTAGCCGTTCCTCAATCAATACTTTGCGGAACGGTTCGCTAACTTTCTTCAACTCTTCTTGAACTTTCTTCAACTCTGCTTCAATCGGTTCGTTGTGTTTCGTAATTTCCTGCACCTCACTTTCCAGCGCTAAGGGAAATTCGCGTTTGTTGGGCGTTTTCCATTCATACGGGTCATATGCACCTTGCAGGATAGCGCTGATGCGATAGTAATCGCGCTGCGGAATAGGATCGTATTTATGATTATGACAACGGGCGCAGCCCACGGTCAGGCCCATGACTGAAGACGCTAACACTTCCACTTCGTCAGCAACAATGTTCATCCGTTCAGCGATCAAACCTCGTTCATTGGAATTGGTTGGATCGGGAACGGTGCGCAGAAAACCAGTAGCGGCAAGGCGGTCAATCATTTGCTGAGTGGCCGTCCCTTTCGCCGATTTCCAATCGTCAGACATTTCGTCTCCAGCAATTTGCTCGGTCAAAAACTGCGTGTAAGGCTTGTCCTGATTGAGTGAGCGAATCACATAATCGCGATATCGCCAAGCGTAGGGGCGGACACCGTCGTCTTGACCGAAACCTTCTGAATCGGAATAGCCTGCCAGGTCCAGCCAATGCTGACCCCAACGTTCGCCATAGTGTGGCGAAGCTAATAGTTGATCCACCAACTTCTCGTAAGCATCGGGAGATTTGTCGTTGAGATAAGAGTTGATCTGCGCTTTGGTGGGCAGCAGCCCAATCAGATCAAGATAAGCACGGCGCATCAATGCCAACCGATCCGCTTGCTTGGCGAAGCTCATACTCTTTGCTTCAAGCTTCTGCAAAAGAAAAGCGTCAATTGGATTTTTAACCAGTGCCTGATTCCTGGCAGTAGGAACGGAAGGCCGCACCGGCGGCTGAAACGACCAAAACTGCTGCGCTTCTTTTTTGACAATGGCATCCGCCGCAACAGCAATTGGCAAGGGCGCCGGGGCACCAGAAGCGATCCATGCTCGAATGGTTTCCGATTCATTGGGAGTCACCAGTTCCACCGCCAAATCTTTGGCCATCTTATCGGGAGGCATCTCGCCTTTGGCGATTCTTTTATACATCAGGCTCTCTTCCGGCTTACCTGGCACCAGCGCCGGGCCGGACTTGCCGCCCTTCAATCGACTAGCCACAGTTCTAAGATCCAGACCACCCATCTTCTGACCACTGCCATGACAAATCACGCAACGAGCTTGCAGCACGGCGTGGGCATCCTGTTCGCGAACGGCCGCTTCAACCACCGGAACTGGTTTCAGATCCTTGTCAATCCAGGAACGAATCTGATCAATTTCCGCAGCCGTTAGCTTCACCTTTCCAGGCGGCATTTGATTGGTAACCAATTTGTCGATCAGCAAACTTTTCGCCGCATCGCCAGCCACCACGGTTGGACCAGACGCACCGCCTTTCAGTACGGCTTCCGGCGTGCGCAGGTCCAATTTGCCTTGGGGAACCGCACCATGACACGCCACACACTTCGCCTCAAAGATGGGCTTTACTTTGTTACTAAAGGAGGTGTCCTGAGCAAGGAGGGTCGCCCCACAAAGCAAGGGGATCAGAATTCGAGCGGAGTTGTGCATGAGCAATGCGGTTATTATATCGGAGCTTAGGCGGCACCGGTGTTCATGCGGCGTTTCTTAGTGGGCGGTGCAGCTTCGCGAACTCGCGCATACTCATCGTCTTTCTGCTGCCACATTGCGGCCATTTTCTTTACCCGATCGGGCTGCGCTGCAGCCAGGTTATGCTGCTCTCCGCGATCCTTCTTCAAGTCATACAATTCCCACTCACCCTCTTTACCCGTAGCAATCAACTTCCAATCGCCCACCCGAATTGCCCGATTATTGCTGTGATTGAAATACAGAAATTCATGCGGTGCAGTTCCGTCTTTACGGAATGCCGGTGCAATGCTGCGTCCAGCAAGATCTGAAGTGTGGCCGCCGGCAAGATCGACAAGTGTCGGTAGGATGTCTACAAAGTGGCACGGCTCATGCCGCAACTTATTCTGATCTTTGATGCCGTTAGGCCAATGAACAATCAGTGGCGACGCAATACCCCCTTCATTCACCCAGGATTTATGCAAGCGAAATGGCGCATTGGAACACGATGCCCAACCCGGTCCCAGTCCCAAGTGTGTGGCCGCTGACCCGGCAGGCGCGTTGCGATCATGCCCATCCCCGCGAATCAATTGCTCTGAACTTGCTCCGTTATCGGATAAGAATAAAATGACAGTGTCGCGCACAGCTCCCATGGCTTCCACTTGTTTCACCACCTTGCCGATCTCAATATCCATGCGCGTGATCATGGCCGCGTGAATCGCCATTTTCGTCCGCTGGAATTCTTTCTGTTCCGCAGTTAGAGTGGACCACGGCACGGCTCGCGCCACTTCACCCGTTCCGATTTTTTCAATCAGCTCTTTATCCGGCGTGTTCCATTGGGTCCACATTGCAGGTTCCAGCGGAGCAATAGGATGGTTCACCAACCCCATCTTCAGCATCCGCTGCCCTTTGCGTTCCCTGGCCGTATCCCAGCCCTCCGAAAACTTACCACGGTAATGATCAATGTCCGCAGCCGGAGCTTGCAGCGGAAAGTGCGGAGAGTGGAACGCCAGATAAAGGAAGAACGGATCTTGCGCATGCTCCGCCCCATGCCTCTTTAAGAACGTCACCGCATGGTCAGCAATCGCCGTGGTGCTGTAATAACCTGGGTCCGGTTTTGGCAGCAGCTTACCATCCACTTCATGCCTGTTCTGAGTGAAGAACCGCAGCTCATCCAGCATGGTGTAGGAATGATCGAACCCCACACCGCCATCGCCAGTAGCGAATCGCATATGCCATTTGCCGGAATGATAACTGCGATATCCCAGGGGCTTCAAATATTCGGGAATGAATTTCGTGAAGTCGGGAACGTTACCAGGGGTCATCACATCGCTAGCCGTTTGCTGGGCATAATTGCCGGTGAGCAGGCAACTTCGCGATGGCCCACAACGGGCGGTTGAGTAGCACTGAGTGAAGCGCAGGCCCTTCTCCGCCAACAAGTCCAGATTCGGCGTGTCGATATCGCCGCCATAACAGCGAGCATCGGAAAAGCCCATATCATCGGCAAGGATCACCACAAAGTTAGGCTTCTTTGCCAGAACCG
>JAYWBH010000130.1:0-7273 GCA_043781815.1 Bryobacterales bacterium
GTAAGAGGGCCCATCGGTGTTGATGAATCCGGTTGGGATCTGGTTGGGCAGAACGCGCCAGCATTCATAGGCGAGAGGATAAAAGGCAGGCAGGATAAGTAAAAGTGGAAGGTACCAAGGTGCGCGATTCATGCCCATCTGCTACTTTCGACAGATTCTGAAAGAAGCCTTAGGGTAGGGCAACCTGGAGTTTCCAGACTGCCCTACTTTTAGGTTATGACGCGCAGACTGCGGGGTTTTTATCTTTGGGCGGTCAAACCACCGGAACGACAGGATCGGCAAATTCCGAATCCACTGCCATTGCCCAGAATGTTTGAGCAACGATTTGTAACACTAGCCAGTTCGCTGACGCTGAGCGTGGCAGCAATAAAGGGGGTTTCCGTTACTGCGAAGGTGCCCACTGGCTGCGCTTGGTGAAGCGTAGTTCCATAAGCTAACATACCGGTGGCCACTGGGAAATTGGCTGTGTTGGCCAAACCTGCACTATTGTTACAATTGACACCCGTGAAGGAAGGCGTAGCAGCCGTGTTGACCAGTTTTACAACGATAGAATTGGGCTTGATACCAGTAAGTGTGTTGTAAATCAGATCGTCATTCACGGATAACGAAGCCAAGCCGTTGGGAGTGATCAGACAAGAACAACAGGATATAAGTTGTTCATCGGGCGAGAATGCGTAAACATTGACGCAGATGTTCCCGATTGCTCCACCAAAGCCGGGACCACTGAGCGACGCCCCATTTGCACCCGAGTTAGTGAGGTTGATGACACTATCTCCAGAGGTGAGATTTGAGGCATAGCGAACCTGGAATACATCGCCCGGGATGGAATTTACCTGAATTTGAGGATGCAGATCGCCCCAACAAGAAGGCATCACGCCGGTATCGAGCTGCAAGGAGCCAGAAGTTCCATTGCACGATGAAGCCGGATTGACCCAATTCACGTAGATACCATTGGGATCGATTACGCTACCTAGAATTGGGTTGCCTTCAACGCTTATATTCAAGGAATCATAAAAACATCCTTGAATGGTAGCCCGGCAAGGTAAGTTGCCAAGAGGATTCTTGCCGTAGTTAGTCGTGTTGTAAGTGATTCCGACAATTACTTTGTCTGGAAGGGTAAGTAATAGGCTGGAGAGGTTGAACGTGATTACATTGGCAACGCCATGATGACATTTGTTAGTCACCGGGTTATACCATTGCGTGCCATCGCCACCAATGGTGCTGCCTACAAAGCAATGAGCTGCTTCGGTGGAAGGGCGGTAGGGAATCGCAAACGTTTGAGTAACAGTACCCAGCAGCGGACCTACTCCAGAAACGCCAGTGACTCCATAGATATTCAAAGTGACCAGTTGATTGGCTGTAGACCCAGGGACGGTTACGCAAACATCGGGATTGCCCACAGGATTAAACCAAGCGCCACTGGTGCAAGCCCAGGAGGACATCACGACACTGACCGTGGAAGCGAGTCGGGGTGAACCAGGGGTGAAGATAATGCCATCGCCCAATTCGCGGAATGCATAAGCTTCGGCACCAACACTGCTGACGTTGCCGGGCAGGGGAGTGGGAATGCTGTTGAATATTGTTTGGGAGTTCGCGGTGGCACCGAACAGGAAAGTGAAGGCGATCACGGTTGTAAGTTGGCGGAAGGAAGTGGGGCGTTGGAGTTTCATCGAGGTTATCCTAGTAAGTTAAGTATTTCTAACGTAAGTAGAAAGTACCATTACTTCATATGTCAAACAACTACCCAGGTGGAGTAACCTGATTGGTTAGTTCACTTGGATTAGGCACAGTTTGAACAAGAGAATTGTCCGCAGATGACGCAGATAAGCGCAGATGAACACCAAATGCGATTTTGATGTGGTTTTATCTGCGTCATCTGCGCCATCTGCGGATAATTCTCTTTAGTTCATCTGCGTCATCGTTTCCGCATTAGACAAAAGCTAAAGATTTTGTTATCTTTGTATTAGGAGTCTTCAAAGAATGGCAAAACCCGCCTACGCTACCGGTGCTCAAGTTGAACACCAGAAATTTGGCCTCGGCAGCGTCGTCACTTGCACCGAAGATCAAATTGTGATCAAGTTTGACGATCATGGAGAAAAGAAGTTTCTAACCTCCATTGCTTTGGGACACTTAAAGAAATCAGACCGTCAACCACCGGCCGAAAAGAAACGGGCTACTCGCAAAAAAGCGGCAGCCGCAGTGCCTGTTGAAGTTGCATCCTAACTATTTTCACCTGAGAAATTTGTTGTTGAATTTCTCTACGATTGGGGCCACCTCCCCCGGCCCCGGTTCGCTATCTTTCTAAATTTTGTTTGATAAGACCCTCAGGCACAGAACGCTTGGGGGTCATTTCCATTAATAACTTCTCACTGGCCTGCGCAATCTCTTGCACCGCACGGTCAAACACCCCTTGATCCACCCGAGACGGTTTCCTGGTTCCGCTAATCTTCCTCACAAATTGCAAAGCGGCGGCTTGCATTTCTTCCTTGGTAGCGACGAGTGCTGGTTGACGAAGAACTTTTATGCTTCTACACATTTTTTAGTACTTTCCTTGCTCACATCTATTACAATACGATGACGCGTCCGCATGATCTCATCCACCCTGTCGTTTGAATGGCGATCCCCCAGCCCTTGTAAGAATTTTAGAACAGGCGTGTCCCTCCACGGGCACACTTATCATTCTCATGAGCTACTGGGATTCATCCCGCGCATTTCCCGACGCATCCCCGGGCTGCGCACAGTGATCGCCCGCCAATGTGAACGTTACCAACGGCTCAATGGCGAAGCGCTGAATTTCAATCGCGGCTACTGGACTCCGCCACTCTCTCCGCGTCAAGCCTACAAAGTGGAAGTAGATCAAATTGCCGCGCTTGGCTTATATCCGTATATTTCGTTGACCGATCATAACGAAATTCTGGCACCGCTGGAACTGATTGAACAAAACCACAGGGCACCCATATCGGTGGAATGGACTGTGCCGTTGACGGGCAGCTTCATTCATTTAGGGATCCACAACCTGCCGTCATCGAAAGCAGGCACTCTGCAGGATGCAATGCAGCAGTACAAGAACAACCCCGACGAAACGCTTTTGGACGACATACTGACCACGCTGCACGGCATCCCCGAAGCGCTCATTGTTTTTAATCATCCACTGTGGGATGAGCCGAAAGCCGGCAACACAGTGCACCAGTCCATGATTGAAGAATTTCTGGAACGTCACCAGCGGCGCATTCATGCCTTTGAGTTGAATGGGCTTCGACCTTGGAGTGAGAACAGGCTGGTACCGGCATTGGCAGATCGCTATATGAAGCCACTGATTTCCGGCGGTGATCGGCATGCACGTGAACCAAATGCCTGCATCAATTTGAGCAACGCAGCAGGCTTTTCGGAATTTGTGGATGAAGTGCGCAACGGCTATTCCGATATCTTGTTCATGAATCATTACCGCCATGCCTTTGGGGCTCGGCTGATGCAGAACATGTTAGATGTGATGGCTGACGACGCTGAACACGACCTTGGTTGGATGCATTGGAGTGATCGTGTTTTCTTCGATTGCCCTAAGCGCGGCCCCCGGTCGATGACCTCTTACTGGGGCAACGGGAATCCGCCGCACATTGTTCGCGCCTTTGTGGGAATGACCAGATTGTTGGGCCATCAACGCCTGCGCCCGGCTGTATCGCTGGCGTTCGGGTCACCGCAAGAATGCGTTGGATAGTGTTTTGAAGTCGCCCCTCGTGTTAGCATCAAGTCTCAAGGATTAACCTGTTTGCTCGACTTCCTGAAGCTGAAAGTCCTGTTATTTCAAGAGTATTTGGGCTTGGCTGGCAGAGCTACGCAAAATGTGATTCGACGCCCCTTCTATGGACAGGATCTGCTGCTGCAGATGGACACCATTGGCGTGGGTAGTTTACCGATTACCATTTTGATTGGCTTTTTCAGTGGTGCGGTGATGGCGTTGCAAATGTCCCGTGCGTTGGCACAATACGGGGCTTCTGGCGAAGTGGGTAAAATCACCGCTCTCACGTTGGTTCGCGAATTGGGCCCGGTGCTTACTGCGTTGCTGGTTGCTGGAAGAAATGCTTCAGGCATTGCCAGTGAACTGGGTTCCATGAAAGTCACAGAGCAGATTGATGCCATGCGTGCACTGGGAACTGATCCCATTAAAAAGCTAGTTACTCCGCGCCTGATTGCCCTGTGTATTATGCTGCCGCTGCTTACCGTATTGGCCGATTTCATTGGGCTTTTCGGTGGTTATATGGTAGGAGTGCCGTTGTTGCGACTTACAACGGGATCTCAATATTGGGTTTCCTCGTATCAGGTATTGGAATACAATGACCTGGCGCAAGGGTTGCTTAAGCCCTTTATCTTTGCCTACATCATTGCCAGTGTCGGCTGTTTTTTTGGGATGAAGACCACCGGCGGAACGCAGGGTGTGGGCCGTGCCACCACGCAGGCAGTGGTTGTGGCCAGCGTGTGGATTTTTGTGATCGACATTTTTATCACGCGCATTTTTGTTTGGATCGCAACGTAATTACGCCATGGCTGATGATGATATTTTGAGGTTTGAAAATGTGTCCCTGCACTTTGACGGAGATGCAGCACCAGCGTTGAGCGGCGTATCGTTTCAATTGAAAGCAAGTGACACCATTGTTCTGTATGGAGCGGCTGGTTCAGGCAAAACGGTTTTGTTAAAGTTGGCCCTGGGATTACTGCGAGCAGGCTCTGGTAAGATTTTCTTGTTTGGCCGTGACGTGACCAATCTGCGCGAAGAAGAATGGTTTGAGATGCGCGCTCGCACGGGAGTGTTGTTTCAGGAAGGAGGCCTTTTTGATTCTATGACCATTGAAGAAAACGTTTCCTATCCATTAATCAACCAAAAAAACACGGCTATTCCCAGCGACGAAGTGCACCGCAGAGTGGAAGAAGTTTTGCAATTCGTAGGATTGCCGCAAACTCTGGAAAAGTTTCCAAGCGAACTTTCCGGCGGCATGCGACGCCGGGTTGGCATAGCACGGGCCACGGTGACTCAGCCTCGACTGGTGCTGTATGATTCCCCCACGGCGGGGCTGGATCCTATTACCGCCAACCGCATTGTGGCGCTACTGATCAAGGAGCGAGAACTACGAAATACAGCGTCGATGATTGTCACCCATCGCTTTCAGGACGGACATATGCTTGCAACTTTTCGTTATAACCCGCAAACTGAGAAAGTGCTGGAGGTTCCGCCTGCCCAGCGAATGCATTTGCGAACTCGCTTTTTCGTAATGCAGGAAGGTCGATTAGTGTTTGAAGGTACTGAGGATGAACTGGCGGCATCCACCGATCCTTATGTTTCAAAATTCAATATGCAAAGGGCCTGATCAATCAATATGCCTTCCGCAGAAAAAATAAGTTGGGCCAAGCTTCGAGTAGGGATTACCGGGATTATTTCCTTGGCACTCCTGGGATTTCTGGTATTTCTTTTGACAGGCAACAAGAGCCTGTTTTCTTCCAACGTCATGCTGTATACCTATATGGACGATTCATCGGCTATGACCGAAGGAGCCGCCGTTCGCCTGAATGGGATTGAAGTGGGCAAGCTGAAGAAGATTGAATTATCTGGTGAAAATAAACCCCAGCGGATCATCAAAATCAGCATGGCTATTGATGACCGCATGATTAAAGCTATTCCTGTGGACTCGCAAGCATCGGTAGGGGCTGAAAACTTGCTGGGCAGCAAGTACATGAATATTCGCAAAGGCAAAAGCCCCACTGCAGTGCAACCTGGCGGCGAATTGAAAAGCTTGGACACACAGGAATTTCAGGATCTTGTGAATGCTGCTTACCCCACGCTTCAATCTATGCAGGGCATTGCGGTGCGCGTGGATAAGATTGTTGGGCTGGTGGAATCGGGCAAAGGCAGCATTGGAAAGTTGCTTGTGGATGATGAACTTTATCAGCGGGCAACGCAAACGGTAGCTGAGGTGCAGAAGGTGGTTGTGGATGTTCAAAAAGTGGCCAAGGTGGTTGCTGAAGGAAAAGGCACCATGGGCAAGCTACTTTACGACGAAGCCATTTATAACGACCTGCAAAGTTCCGTGAAGGATGTGCGCGGCTCAGTGGCCAAGCTGGATAAAATGATTGACGATCTTCAAGCTGGCAATGGGACTGCCGGGAAACTTTTGAAGGACCCCGCTCTGTTTGATGAAGCCAAGAAAACAACCGTTGAATTAAAGAAGTTGGTAGAAGAGTTGAACCAGGGCAAGGGCACCGCAGGCAAGCTGCTGAAGGATGATGAACTGAGCAATCGTCTGAATAAACTGCTGGCAAAAATTGATACAACCGTTGAAAAGTTGAATGCCGGACAGGGCACTATGGGTCAACTAATGGTGAATCCGCAATTGTTTGAATCGTTGAATGGAACAGCAAAAGAAATGAATGGATTGATGAAAGATTTCCGAGCCAATCCGAAGAAGTTCTTAAGCATCCAATTGAAATTTTTCTAAGCGTCAATGAAATATCTGGTCACCAATGCCGATGACTTCGGCTTCACACGTGACGTGAATGAAGGCATTGTTATGGCTCATCGGGATGGCATTCTGACAGCTACCACCTTGATGGCCAATGGCGATGCTTTTGACCATGCAGTGCACTTGGCAAGCCAGACGCCAACCTTGGATATTGGCTGTCATCTGGTTCTGATTGGCGGCCAATCTTTACTTGACCCAGATAGACGCTTGCCATCTTCCATCTTTGATTTTACGACGCAAGTGTATGCGGGCAAGCTGAAGATTTACGATGAGCTGGCGGCCCAGGTAAGAAAAATTATGGCAACTGGAATTGTTCCATCACATTTGGACACCCATAAGCACACGCATCTTCTGCCATCTGTTTTCAATGCAGTTCGTCGTGTTGCGCTGGACTTCAACATCCCCTGGGTGCGTCGACCCATTGATTTTCCAGCGCCAGTTAAAGCCGAACTTGGGCAGCGTATTACCGGGAGCCTGATCCGTCATTTTGGACCAAAGATGGATTTCACAGGGCTGCGGTATACCGATCATTTCTGGGGCTTCGCGGTGACCGGGCGTCTGGATTCCGCTGCGTTGCTGGACATCATCCAATATATTCCCGATGGCGTTACAGAGCTGATGACGCATCCCGGACACTTAACGGACCAGTTACGCGCTGCACCAACGCGCTTGAAGGAAAGCCGCATGGTTGAGTTGGCGGCCCTAACTTCGCAGTCAGTTAAAAAAGCCATAGCAACTGCGGGAATCGCTTTGGTAAACTACCA
>JAYWBH010000131.1:0-7271 GCA_043781815.1 Bryobacterales bacterium
AAGACCATGGTCTACAGCGAGCAGAGCGCCGGGCATCCGCCGGAGTTGTTCAAAGTATCGTCAGCAGGTGGTGCGCCGGTGCAATTGACGCGCCTTAACGATGCGCTGCTGGCTGAATATGCATTGCCGCCGATGGAAGAAATCTACACGACAGGGGCGGAAGGAGCGAAGGTCCACAGCTTCATTTTGAAACCTGCCGGGTTTGATGCGAAGAAGAAATATCCGGTACTGTTTCTGATTCATGGAGGGCCGCAAGGTGCCTGGCACGAAAATTGGGGCTATCGTTGGAATCCGCAAGTTTTCGCTGGAGCGGGCTTTGTGGTGGTGATGCCGAATCCGCGGGGTTCCACAGGATATGGGCAGAAGTTCACGGACGAAATCAACAGCGATTGGAACGGCAAAGTGTACGAGGATATCATGAGCTCGGTTGACGCGGTGGCTGCCAAAGAGTGGGCAGATCCAGAGCGTTTTGCGGCGGCTGGTGGTTCCTACGGCGGCTACATGGTGAACTGGATGCTGGGTCATACGCAGCGTTTTAAGGCATTCGTTTCCCATGCAGGCGTATTCGATTTGCGCAGTATGGCTGGCGAAACAGAAGAAGTATGGTTCCCACTTTGGGAGTTCAAGGGGATGCCCTGGGACAACCCTGATTTGTACGCCCGCATGTCCCCCAGCTATTACGTGAGCGACTTCAAGACGCCCACCTTGGTGATTCATGGAGAAAAAGATTACCGTGTGCCCTATGGGCAGGGGTTGCAGCTTTACACTGCATTGCAGATGAAAAAAGTGCCATCCAAGTTATTAGTTTTTCCTGATGAAGGCCATTGGGTGGGAAAGCCGCAGAACAGTGAATTGTGGTATCGCACATTTCTGGAATGGATTGGAGAATGGACCAGAGAAAAGCCAAAGGAGCAGGGTAAATAAGCCGCTTTTGAGGGTTTTCCACAAGCGTCAATGTTACCCTATTGAAGTAGTGTCGTCATCGCCCCTTAATTTTCATTTAGAGCAGTACGATGGGCCATTGGACCTGTTGCTGGATTTGATTCGCAAACAGCAAATAGATATCTATGATATCCCCATCTCAGACATAACAGCCCAGTACCTGAAGTATATGGAAAGCGCCCTGCAACTTGATTTTGAGTTGTCTAGCGAGTTCGTATACATGGCAGCTACGCTGATCCACATAAAGTCTAAAACGTTGTTGCCCAGGGACCCTGAGCTTCAGAAAATGGACCCCGAGGAAGATCCGCGCAAAGAGCTGGTGGATCAGTTAATTGAACACGAACGGTTCAAGAATGCGGCGGAAATGCTGCAACAGAAACGTTTGGTGGAAGAAGTGATCTGGTCTAATCCACAGTTGAAGAATTTCATGAGCGAGGATGATGACCCAGGGTTGGACGTCACACTTTTTGACTTGGTTCAGACTCTGCAAAAGATTTTAGAAAGAACGAAGTTGCGTCCGGCATTTGAGATTACTAAAGAGGATGTCAGCGTTCCGGACATGATCCACTTTTTGCGTAATGTGCTGGGGAATTCACGCAAGAGCGAACCGGTTTCGGCTACAGATTTATTTGAACGGCAACGCAGTCGTCGAGCGATGATCTGTCTGTTTTTGGCCATCTTGGAAC
The DNA here is from genome assembly GCA_043781815.1 of Bryobacterales bacterium. GTDB lineage: Bacteria > Acidobacteriota > Terriglobia > Bryobacterales > Bryobacteraceae > JANXSF01. The sequence goes on from JAYWBH010000131.1 coordinate 1,629, forward strand.
TGGTAAAATTGCAAGCCGTGAGCTTGGCGCAGAAAGATGAATTTGGCGATATTGTTTTGAAGCGTGGCGATAAGTTTGATGAAGTTTCAGAAGATGAACAGGCCATCTCTCAATTGGAAGGGGATTACATTTAATAGTGATGGAAGAGCAAGAAGAACAGCAGCAAGCGGAAGCGATTCCAGAACCCGTCGTGACTGAAGAGGTCGTTCCGGAACAGATCGTCTTGGGTGAGGAGGCCGTCGCTCCGACGGAAATGAGTGACCTTGATCTGCGCGCGGTAGTGGAAGCCGTTGTCTACATCACTGAAGAGCCTCTGTCTATTGAACAAATCGCCATTGCTTTGCAGCAGGACAAGACGCGCATTCAAACGGTGATCGCTGCTTTGCTGGAAGATTGTTCGCGACCCGAGCGTGGCGTAATTATTAAAGAAGTGGCTGGCGGATTTAAGATGGGCACCAAGCCGGAACATCACGACGTGATTCGGCAGTTCGTTAAAAATCTGAAACAGCCTTTGAAATTGTCATTGGCAGCGCTGGAAACATTGGCCGTGATTGCATACAAGCAACCGATTACGGCGCCTGAGATTATGGAGATCCGCGGTGTGCAAGGTGCAGGCGTACTGAAGACGCTGCTGGAACGGAAGTTGATCATGACATCCGGTCGCAAGAATGTGGTGGGCAAGCCGATCCTTTACAAAACGACTCGCGAGTTCCTGGTACAGTTCGGTTTGAGTGGCATCAACGAGCTTCCGACGTTGAAAGAATTTGAAGAGTTGCGTCGTCTGGCGATTGACGAAGAAATTGTGGAAGCTGCGTCTACGGAAATCGTAGAGATGAAGACAGAGGCGGAAGAAGCTTCTATAAAAGTCGATCAGAGCGCAGTGGAAACTGTCGAAGAGCTAGCACCAGAGGCGACGGAAGAATTGGCGAAAGCCGCAGTAGAAGGAAATCAGCAGTAAGGAACTGTTCCATCATGGCCGTAGAACGTTTACAAAAAATCTTATCCCGCGCTGGTGTGGCAAGCCGCCGCAAAGCCGAAGACCTGATTGTGCAAGGCATGGTCACGGTGAATGGCAAAGTGGTGATGGAGCTGGGCAGCAAGGCAGACCTGGACCAGGACCACATCAAGGTGGATGGCAAACTGTTGCATGCACCCAAAAACCTGATCTACATTGCGTTGAACAAGCCCAAGGGCTGCGTAACTACTACGGAAGATCCGGAAGGCAGACCCACGGTGATGAAGCTTGTCCGCGGCATGAAGGAACGTGTGGTTCCCGTCGGTCGTTTGGATTACAACACGGAAGGGCTGTTGCTGTTCACCAATGACGGTGACTTTGCCAACCGAGTTACTTCAGCGAAATCGAAACTGGAAAAAGTGTATGTGGTGAAGGTCACCGGACAGCTTACGGATGATCAATGCGAGCAGTTCCGTAGGGGCGTGCCGATCCACGGCAATCGCACGGCACCGGCTGGTTTGAAATTAATTCGTCCACAGGAAAATCCCTGGTACGAAGTGAAGTTGATTGAAGGTCGCACCAATCAAATTAAGTTGATGTTCAGTCACTTTGGTCGGTTGGTGGAAAAGCTGCGTCGGGTGCGCATTGGTTTTATTGGGCTGGAAGGAATTCCACCGGGCAAATGCCGTCACTTAACCACTCGTGAAATGGAACGTTTTCGTAAACTGTTGAAGATGCCAGAACCCGGCCATGACAATTGAAGAGATCCTCCAAAACTCAAAGACCATCGCAGTAGCGGGGTTGTCTTCCAACAAATTACGCCCCAGTTTTGGTGTGGCGCAATACATGCAGAAACATGGCTATCGCATTGTGCCAGTGAATCCGCAAGAAACGGAAGTGCTGGGGGAAGTGAGCTACCCGTCGCTGCGGGATGTGCCTGATAAAATCGACATCGTAAATATTTTTCGTCGGGCTGAGTTTGTACCAGAGCTTGTGGATGAAGCCATTCAAATGGGCGTAAAGTGCGTGTGGATGCAGGAAGGGGTGGTGCATGAGCAGGCTGCGCAAAAGGCTAGAGAGGCGGGGATTACCGTGGTAATGGACCGATGTATCTTAAAAGATCACGTATCGTTGCATCGGCAGTAGCGCGGTTCATTTGCGGATAATTTGCTTCAGAGTAAACGTCACCCGCGTACTTCCTTTGAACTGAACATTGCCGCCATTGCCTGCATTCTTGGCCGTTTCACGCTCTCGGGTGAGTTCGATTTTGCCTTCGGTCAACCTGCCGCTAAAACGGAATCTGGTTTCGTTGATCTGGTTGCCAGCTTGCTCTTGCGATGCAGTAGCGAAAGCCAAAACGTTGCCTGAAATTCTGCCTTCCACAATCGGCGTGCTGCGATAGTCACCGTATAATTTGCCTGTCAGCTTTGCTCCATCTTGCGAAAACTGAAAAGCAATGTCTTGCGTCTCTCCGTTTCTGGTGGGGAATTGTCCCACCCACGTTCCAGAAAAATCATCGGCCAGTAAAGTGGTGGCAATTAGAAAGAGGGCCAGCCTCATATCAACCTCGCAACAATCCGGGCAACACGCCAGTGCTGTCGGCGAATCGTTCCACAGGGGCGCCAAAGGCGTCTAGCATGCCCATGTACAAATTGGCGACGGGGGTATCCTCGCTGAATACCAAGTGCTGACCGGAATCGATCCTGCCGCCGCCACGCCCCGCCAGCACTAAAGGCAGCTTGTGCGGATTATGACTATTTCCATCGCTCAACGCTGAGGCAAACAGCACCATGGAACTATCCAGGACGTTAGTTTCGCCTTCTTTCATTGCCGCCAACTTCCGCAGCAAGTAGGCATACTGTTCAATGTGCCAACGATTGATCAACTGATATTGACGCAGTTTATCGGCTTCTTTCTGATGATGGGAAACATCGTGATGCCCTGCGGTGACGCCTTCCAGAAAGCGAAAACTGACGTTGCTTACGGCATTGCCAAACATGAAAGTGGCCACCCGCGTGGTATCGCTTTGGAAAGCCACGGCGATCATATCCATCATTAGCCGCACGTGTTCGGCATGATCCGTGGGCCGGTCTGTGGGTGCGTCCTTCAACGCCAGGGCAACCTTCGGCTTCCAACTTTGCTGAGCACCGCTACTTGATCGGGTGACCCGTTCTTCAAGTGAACGCATTACCGACATATACTCGTCAATGCGCAGCTTATCGGCAGAGCTCACTTGGGCTCGCAGACGCTTGGCATCGCCCAGAACACGATCCAGCAGCAGAGTATCTTGTTTCGACTGATTCCCTTTTCCACCATTTGCGGCGCGAAACAAACGTTCGTAAACTGAGCGTGGGTTAATTTCACGAGCCAGCGGAGTGGATGCGTTGCTCCAGGCAATGTGCGATCCATATACCCGTGTATAACCCACCACCGCATCCACACCAATGGCCACTGGTGTGACACCCAGTTCCAAGGAAGCGAGCGGCGTTTGCAACGCTACTTTTTGAGCACAAACCTGATCCATGGAAATGGCATTGGCCAAATCAGCCCCAGGAGTTTTCTTAATTGTGGAGCAGGTAAGAATGGCTGCTTCTTTGACGTAGTGCCCGTCACCGCCTTTGGAATTTGCATTCCAAAGATTGCTTATTACTGTGATGCGATCTTTCAAATCTTCAAGCGGGGCAAGGGTTGGAGACAGTTTGAAATCGCGACCGGTGCCTTCCGGGGTCCAGGAAGTTACGTTGACGCCGTTCGGCATATACAACACAGCCAGTCGATTTGGACTTGCGGAAGTAACTGGTGAGGCCGCCATGGATTCCAACCAGGGAAGTCCTAACCCCACACCTGCGCCTTTCAAAAGAGTGCGTCGTGAAATGCGTGCTTTGTCTAAGTTGATATTCATTGTTTCAAACCTGCCTGATATCGAAACGGAACGCTTAGCACAATGGCTTCTAACAGCGCCTGTGCTTTGTAATCTTTGCTCTTAACTTGTGCCACTATGCTATCAATCGCGCAGCCATCCTTCAACGTCAGTCCGCGACCCAGCGCGTAGCCTAACATTTTGCTGGCCAGATTCCGAACAAATAAATCTTTACGATCCAGCAGTACCTGCTTCAATTCTGCAGGCCCATTGAATTTGGTTCCATCCAACAGTTCGCCGGAATTATCCACTGGTTTACCTTCATCCTGATCACGCCAGCGCCCGATGGCATCGTAATTTTCCAAAGCGAACCCCATTGGGTCAATGCGGTTGTGACATCCTGCACAGTTGGGATTTTGCCGGTGCTGCGCCAGTCTTTCTCGAACGGTCATTTTGGTTGAACCTGGATTGGTTTCTTCAAGAGCAGGAACATTGGGAGGCGGAGGCGGCGGTGGAGTTCCCAGCATTGATTCCAGAATCCATGCGCCGCGCAACACAGGACTGGTGCGGTAGGGGTAGGATGAAACCGTCAGTACTGCTGGCATCCCCAACAACCCACCGCGCCTGCTGCCTTTGGGTAATTCCACCCACTGTGGTTGCGAAGCAGCGTTGGGGTTCAACGGCAACTTTTCATCGAAGAGAGTGGCCAATTGTTTGGTGGCAATGGTGTGGGTGGAATCAATTAAATTCAGCAGGGACAGATTCTGTAAAAATATTTCGCGCAGAAATAAGACAGGTTGCAACCGAATATCAGAGCGCAGGTCTTCACTGGCGGCATAGGTGGGAAAAAGCTTCGCATCGGGAACTTTATCGGTGGTCAACTCTCTGGTGCGCAACCACTGTTCGGCGAATCTTTGAGTAAAGCCAAGGGACCTATCATTCTTCATCATCCGCGGAATTATCTGTTGCAAGACTTCCGGGTCCTGCAACTTTCCGGCAGCGGCAATGTCGAACAGAAATTCATCGGGCATACTTCCCCATAAAAAATAAGAGAGTCGCGATGCTAATGCGTATTGATCCAGTAACCGGGGCTCTTTGCTTTCGTTGGCTGGCTCAAAGCGGTAGAGAAACATTGGTGAAACCAATGCCGCGCGCAATGCAAAAAGGATGGACGGTTGCACTGGTTCGCCCTGCTTTTGCGCTGCCTGGAACAAAGTCAAGTAGGGTGCAACCTCGCTATCGGTTACTGGCCTGCGGAAGGCGCGAGTAAGAAAACGTTTCAATACCAACTGCGCAGGTTGATCTTTTTTCTCAAAAATCATGCCATGCGATTTATATTCCTTGGCCGCAAAATCCGTGGCGAACTTGGCCGCTTCCATGTATTTTTCTGAATGCAACGGAGATAGAAACAAAGTTTCCGCTGCGTTGTCAAACCCTTCGCCTCCCGCGCCATCAGCAGGAAGCGCATGGCCGATGTCCAGGTGCATATCCAGAAGATCGCGCAAAGTTGCGGAGTACTCATCGCGATTCAAGCGACGGATAGGAGAGGGTCCAGCACTGATGCCAGCCGAGCAGGCTTCCGCGCGCACTGCACTTTCCACCCACTGCGAAAACTGCTCACGATCATCCAGCGTTGGAACGGCACCACCACGCGGAGGCATTTCACCATTTTTAACGCGCAGGGCAAGAGACTTCCACTTTTCCCCATCGGTCTGCAAGCTTATTTTCGTGCTGACGCGGGGAAGCTTAAATCCCCCGGCAGCGGCTTTTTCATGGTGGCATTTTTCGCAATTCTGCTTTAGGAAATCCTGCGCCGTTTCAAAGGAAT
>JAYWBH010000132.1:0-7269 GCA_043781815.1 Bryobacterales bacterium
GGGCGGCCATTTTGTGCATCGGCGTGGCAGCCAATGTGAAGACTGTGTCCAGCGTGATGTTCGTGATTGTGCCCGACCGTTCCTTTGGTAAAGATGGTGCGCTGGCCTTTGCCGATTGTGCAATTATCATTGACCCCTGCGCTGTGGAGCTGGCTGAAATCGCCATTGCTACTGCAGAAAGCACGCGTCGGATTCTGAATGTGGAGCCGTCAGTGGCTATGCTCAGTTTTTCCACTAAGGGAAGCGGCAAACACGCCTGGGTGGACAAAGTTGTGGAAGCCGTTCGCATTGCGCGCGAGCGAGCACCGCAGTTGAACATTGATGGAGAATTGCAGGTGGACGCTGCATTGATGGCCAGTGTGGGGGCAAGTAAGGCGCCGGGTTCCACAGTTGCAGGCCATGCGAACACGCTGATTTTTCCCGACCTGCACAGCGGCAACATCGGCTATAAGCTAGTGGAGCGATTGGCGGGTGGAGCAGCGCTGGGGCCATTTTTACAGGGTTTGGCGAAGCCTGCAAATGATTTATCGCGCGGATGTTCTGCCGATGATGTGTATGGCGCGGCCATTATTACGGCGCTGCAGGCTTAGAGCATTCATAAGAAGTCGCCAACATTGTTGGCCCGTTTTTATATTGTGGATAGGAAGGATAGGAACATAGCGGAAGGCTGCGTTCACCGGCTTTCACCACAACATTCATAGCCGGAGCCGTCTTCCTTTCTACCCAATTTAAAAGCAGTGGAAGCCGGTCATAGGTGTTGGGGATAGGGGATGCTGCAATGGTTTTGCCTTCGCCATTAACGGTGTAATTTGTACCACTGAGCCCGTGCCCAGCCTGTGGAATCACAAACAGACGGGCGAAGGAATCCAACTTTGCCTGACCCATTTTATCAATCAGAGCCTGATAGTAATCCAACTGCGCGCCGGGTGACGCCAGAGTATCGTTGGTGCCAATGGTGAGGATGATTTTACCGCCGCGTGCTGCAAATTTTGTTAGATCAGGATTAGTTGCATCGAGCCATTCGGAAATTTGTTCGCGACGCTTATTGAACGGTCCGCCTTCTAAGTAGTCCAATGGATTGGCCGTAAAATCGCGCATTAAAAACCCAGTTACACCTAAGATTCCAAGGTTGCTGTGCATGGGTGCATCTACTGCTGCGCCTTGTTGACCGCGGAGGCGAGCCGGTGCAATGAGTCCGCTTCCTGAAGGAGCGGTATTCGGGGACCACATGCCAAACGTCTTCACACCATTGGCCAGCGGCGTGGCAAACGCGTAGCGACTGTAAACCATTTGCAGAGTTGTTATCTGCCCATCAGTAAGGCAGGCATTGGCGCTTGTATCGGCGGGGTTCGGATCTTTATTGTCTGGGCAACGTTTGGATGCCCAAGCTTGTTTGCTATTGAAAATGGCTCGACAGGCCATATAGTTGTTGATGACGCCATCGGCAAGGCCGTCCAAAATGTCACACTGCCGAATGAACTCGCCACGGATGGCATTCACTTTCGCAGGCGTCACCCAATTGTCTAAAGGCTTTTCCTGAATTCGAATCAACGCGGGTGCAAGCATTAGCGAGGAGAAGCTCACAATGGGGACATTGGAGATGATGCCGTTGTAATCGGCAGGATAACGTTGTGCTACGGTGAGGCCTTCACGACCGCCCTGAGAGTTTCCAACAAAGTAATTGAAGCGAGGCTTCTTGCCGTATGCGCGCTGCATCAGCACCATAGCGGCATCATGAGTTTTCTTGAGTTGCAAGTAGGCCAAGTTCTTTAAGGCTTCCTCACTGAGGGCCCAATCCCGTGCGTTACCCTGATGGCCGGAATCACTGCCGTAAGTGGCATAGCCGCGTTCCAACAAGGAAGGTCCGGTGGTGAATCTGGCACTGGCTATCAAATCTGGAATCACGCCGTTCATGCCACCGCCTCCGAAGTGTGCGGAATGAAAGGTCCACGATACTGGCAACAAAACTCGGAAATGGATTGGTTGGGCGGTTGTTCCTTTTTCGACAGGCGTCATGGAACCTTCCACGCTGCAATGCGCCGTTACTCCTGCTTTTGCTGGGTTCCAGACCGGTGCGCTGAGCGTGACTGCGGCAACTGGTTCACCAATTGCGGCAGTGGCAATGCTGACGCCAAGTTTTTTCACTGTGCAGTTTGTTTGGGTAATTGTGCGAGTTTGGGCAGAGGTGAACGCAGACAACAACGCGACCCAACACAGCAACTTGATGTTCATACAATGATCTCCAGAACGCGCGGTGACCCGGCGTATAACTCTTCTACTAAGTCAGCACGGTTTCGCAGTACAGCTTTCTGATTGATGGTGCCTTTTTCTGTAAGTTCACCAGCATCCATCGACGGTGGCTTATCCAGCACAATGGCCCGCTGCACTCTGGTTGACATACCGGTGCTATGCCGTGCAAATTCCTCTAACAACGCCTGCAGAGTGTGGATGGGGGCACCGGGCAATGGAAAGATAAGGGCGGCCACATAACTCTGGTCGACTCCTGCAAAGACAACATCCTGAGCAACGTCAATCAAGGCTGTGAGCAGTTTTGCACGCAACGGTCCAACGCTTACCCAGGTGCCTGTGGACAGCTTAAAATCTTCGGACAGGCGACCGTTGAAGCAGAATCCTTTGAGTGGATCATCCGGATCAGCGAAGACCAGCGCATCCCCCAATTTGTAGAAGCCTTCTTCATCGAATGCGGCGCTGGTAAGTTGTGGAGCGCGCCAAAATCCTGGTGTGATGTTGGGTCCACGCAGACGGGCTTCCAACTTGCCTTCAACGGGAACAAGCTTCAACTCCACGCCAGGCACAGGTAGGCCAACTCGTCCAGAAGCTGCTCCTTCAATGCCGGTAGAAATAGCGAATGGGGAACTTTCCGTGGCACCCAGCCCGGTCATCATCAGGATCTCTTCCCCGCAGGTATCAACGGCAAGTTCCCGCAAATCATCCCAAACCTTTTGGTTCAAACCAGCCGCTGCATAAAAAAGAATCTTCAATCGACTGAAAAAGTGACGTCGAAAGTCCTTATCCGCGCGCAATGCAGGCACCAGCATTTCGTATCCTTTGGGGACGTTGAAGTAGGCTGTGGTAGCTATTTCACGCAGATTGGCAATGGTGGCGGCAAAGCCTGCGGGTGTGGATTTTCCTTTGTCCAGATAGAGCGTGCCACCGTTGTAAAGAACAATTCCGAAATTGTGACTGCCTCCGAAGGTATGGTTCCAAGGGAGCCAATCACAAAGGATCGGTGGTTCATCAGCCAGAAAAGCCATCACAGTGCGCAGCATTTCCTGGTTGGAACACAGCATACGCTGGGTGGTGATAACGCCTTTGGGCGCGCCGGTGGACCCTGAAGTAAACAGCACTTTGGCGATGGTGTCTGGGGTCACCTGGGCGTGCGCTTCGTCAACAGCGGTGCGCGGAGTAACGTTGCAGATTTCGTCGAATGAAGTTGCATGCAACGATTGCGGAGAAGTGACGGTGACTAACTCGGTACGAGAATCAAGAATGGCTTCCAGTGGCTTTTCAAAAACCTCGCCTTCAGCGGCAAAGACTAGCGCAGGTTCCAGCTTTTGCCACAGGTAGCGGAGAGTTGTAAGTTCAGTAGAAGCGAGGGAATACGAAGGTGAAATTGGCGCATACAACACACCAGAATACATGCAGGCCAGAGCTATCAGGGCGTGTTCAATGCTGTTTCCAGAAAGAATCGCAACCGGTTTGGTGGCGTCGAGCTTGCGATCTAAGAGAGCCTGCGCAATAGCTCGAACACGTTGCAGAGTCTGGGCGTAAGTAATGGTGCGCCAAGCACCGGCGGAATCACGTTGCGCAAGAAAGATACTATTGGGGGTCTGTGTGGCCCAGTGCACCAGCCGTTCCGTAAGCTTGTCCGGATACGCACCCAACGGACGAGGCGATTTGACGTAAATGGTTCCGTCCGGACGGCGGTCGAAAATGGCTTCCGCACCAAGCACATTCACTTTTCGAATCTGGGGACGAAGACTCATTCCGTAGTCGCGCCGACGGCTTGGAAATGCTGGCGTACCCAGGCCAGACCGAAAAATGTGCAGACCATACAGATGGCCAAAGCGTACCAATAAGCCGATGACCCGGACTGAATTATGGCCGCACCAAAGAAAGAACTGACCAGTGCGCCAACACGTCCAATGGCCGCAGCATAAGCCACCCCCGTGGCCCGTACGCTGGTTGGATACACATGCGCAGCCAATGCGTACATAGACGTTTGAACAGCGTTGGCAAGAAGGCCGTTGAGTCCAAGAAATGCAAGGAATAAAGTGGCATTGGCATGAGCCGAAATGGGGATCAGCAACATTACCAAAGCGCTGGCAGCGGCAGCAAGTGAGCCGAACAGCAACGGACCTCTAGACCCCAACATGGTCATCAGCAGGGTGTAAAGCAACACTCCCAGCACGCCACCGAAATTGTAAATCGCCAGGGCGGAACTGGCTGAGGCGACATCCAATCCCTGCGCGGTAAGCATTGCCGGGAGCCAGCCGAACACCAGGTAAATTGCCCCCAGACAAAAGAAGTAGGCGAACCACAGACCTGCTGTATCGTGTGCGAGTCCCATACCGAATAGTGATCGTAGGGACGCGCGTTCGGCACTTACTTGCTGCGAGCCTTCAGCAAAAGTAACGCCAGCGGGTAAGCTGTGGCCCATACGGGTGAGCAGTTTGATGAGTTGTGACCGTAGATCCGTACGACGGGCCAGGAATCGGGGAGATTCAGGCAGCGCCCACAACAACAGTACCGCCAGCAATATTGGCGTTACACCGCCAATCATATATAGCGTCCGCCATCCATATACAGGCAGGATTCGCGCGGCAATCAGACCACCCAACATGCCGCCAAGTGGGATGCAGACGACGGTTAATTTCACAGCCATTGGACGACGACGAAGCGGTGCAAATTCGGCGGTCAAAGCACTGGCATTGGGTACTGCGCCGCCTGCGCCCAGTCCGGTGATAAAACGAAATATGGCGAGCCCTATAATCCCCTGAACAGATGCCGTGGCAATGGTTGCCAGGCCGAAAACTACTACAGAACCGATGAGTGCTGGACGGCGCCCAAAGCGGTCTCCAATATACCCGGCCAATGGACCGCCAATCACCATACCAGCCAAGCCGATGGCCAGCACGGGACCAAAGTCGGAACGAGTTGCGTGCCACTCCTTAATGAGTGAGGGCATGGCGAAGGCCAAAATCTGAATGTCGAAACCATCAAAGATAACGGCCAACGCAGCCAGTGCGGTCATCAACTTTTGATAGGTGGTCCAGGCGGCGCCATCAATGAGCGCCGCTACGTCAATGTTCTGACTCATTCGCCCCACACTTTGTTTGCGACTTCCACAATGCGCGCCAACTTGGCCCATTGTTGATCTTCAGAGAGAACATTCCCTTCTTCGGTGCTGGCAAAACCGCATTGCGGGCTTAGGCAAAGTTGCTGCAGATCAATGTACTTCGCCGCATCGTCAATCCTTCGTTGCAGCTCTTCTGTCGATTCCAGAGCACCGGCTTTGGACGTAACCAAGCCAAGGACCACAGTCTTGTTTTTGGGAACAAAGCGGAGCGGTTCAAATCCGCCCGCACGTTCCGTATCGAACTCCATAAAATAGCCGTCCACGTTAATTTCGTTGAACAGCATTTCCGCAACCGGTTCATAGCCGCCTTGGGCGATCCAACTGGAACGAAAATTGCCACGGCACAAATGCATGGTGATGGACATGTCATCCGGTCTGTCACTGATGGCGGTGTTGATCATGTCACGATAGATGCCGGGAAGACGGTCTGGATCATCGCCCCTTTCGCGCAAGCCTTGGCGTTGCTCTTCATCGCAAAGGTAAGCCAGGTTCACTTCATCCAATTGAAGATAACGGCAACCGGCGCGGGCAAAGTCACCCACAGCATCTTTATACGCCAACGCAAGATCGTGATAGAACTGTTCCATTTGCGGATAAATATCGTGACTAATAGCGCTGCGCCCGCCTCTAAAGTGCAAAACACTGGGCGAAGGGATGGTCATCTTCGCCTTGGCATGTGTGTGGCTATTCAGAAAGCGAAAGTGCTGCACCATGGGATGCGCGGAGTAACCAAGTTTGCTGATGACGCGCAGCCCTGTGGGATGTGTTTCAATGCCGCCTTTGAATGCAATGCCATGTTCGGAATGGAAAGATTCAACACCATCTAACTGGCCAAGAAAATCGAAATGCCACATTGCCCGGCGGAACTCACCATCGGTTGCACTGCGCAGACCAATTGCGGCCTGCTTGGCGATGACTTGTTGAATGGCTTCATCTTCCACTGCGCAAAGTTCTGCAGCAGAGATCTCTGCGCGCTCACGTCGAACCCGCGCTTCTTTCAGTGACGCGGGACGGAGCAAGCTGCCAACATGGTCGGCGCGGAACGGAGGTGTGGTGCGGGTCATAATTCTCCAAAAGTATCGAAGGGCAATCCAGTATAGTTTTCGGCCAGTGTTGTGGCAGCAGCTTTAGAGTTTACTACCTGTTCCAGTTCAGCCAACTGACGGCGATGGTCAAACCCGTCAGCACTATCAAAGCGATGCAGTAGGGACGTCATCCACCAGGAAAAATGTTGTACGCGCCACACGCGACGGAGGCAAATTTCTGAATAGCGTTCCAATAGGTGGGTAGCACTGCTGCGATACCAGCGGATAATGGCGCTGGCGAGAATACGCACATCGGCAGCGGCAAGGTTGAGACCTTTGGCACCGGTGGGCGGCACTATGTGTGCAGCATCACCGGCCAGAAATAATCGCCCGTATTGCATGGGTTCGCATACAAAGCTGCGCATGGCCGTAACCCCTTTTTGAAGGATGGGGCCTTGATTCAAATGAAACCCTGTTGATGTGTTTAACCGATGTTGCAACTCTTCCCAAATACGATTATCCGGCCAAGCAGCAATGTCTTCGTCAGGCTTACATTGCAGGTAAGCACGAGTGATTGAGGGTGAACGCATGCTAAGTAGAGCGAAGCCACTGTGGTGGTTGGCATAAATTAATTCCTGCGAAGCGGGTGCGGCTTCAGCCAGAATGCCCAGCCAACCGAACGGATAGATCTTTTCAAAAGTGGAGAGCTCCGTAGCGAGAATGGAAGGACGGCAAATTCCGTGGAACCCGTCGCAGCCACCGATGAAATCGCAATCAATTTGGTATGATTCGCCAGCATGTTGAAACGTGACGCGGGGGGAGTTTGTCTTCAAATCGTGAATCTGAACCTGTGTCACTTCAAAC
>JAYWBH010000133.1:0-7265 GCA_043781815.1 Bryobacterales bacterium
GGTAAGGGAGATGCGATCAGGACATCCAGGCAATCGTTCGGCAACTCTCTGGCGAAACTGCGATTGACGATCAGTGCACCAGCAAACATAAAGACCAGCCAAAGCAATCCACCAGCGAACTCTTTAGTCGATTCCGAAGCTGGGTCAAATGCAAAACTGAACAGCAGCAGCACCACGATAGAAAACGCGATCGATGCGTTTAGCGATTCCTTGGTCCGCCATTCTGAACGAATATCTTTGCCTGCAACGGCCATGGTCAGCTTCAGGAATCGGATCAAGCTTCACCGCCATGATCACGATAGAGCGCCGCTGGATCATCCACCATTGCCTGCGTGCGTGGTCCGCAATAGGCAATCTGTCCACGATTCAGCAGGACCACTTTAGTAGCCAGTTCCAACGCTTCGCGCAGTTGATGAGTGGATAGAATAATGGACGCGCCACGCTGCTTTGCTTCGCGCATTAAATCTTGCAATAGCGCGATGGCTCTATCGTCCAACGAAGTAAAAGGCTCGTCTAAAAGCAGCATTTCCGGCTCATGCAGAAACACGCGAGCCAGGGCCAGACGTTGCCGCATGCCGCGTGAAAACTCCCGCGCAGGGGCATCGGCCACATGGGCCAGACTCACACGTTCCAGCCATTTTGAAGCTCTGCTGACGGGATTTTCCACTTCATAAAAGCGGCCAAACAGCTTTAGATTTTCCAGCGCTGAGAGCTCATCGTAAATGCCAATGTTATGTCCCAGGTAAGCAGTGCGACGGCGGTCAGGAAGTTTCACATCGCCTTTGGAGGCAGTGGAAAGTCCCGCAAGAATTCGCAGCATGGTGGTTTTTCCAGCACCGTTACGACCCAGCAACGCCAAGCAGGACGCACTTTCCAGCGTGAAGCTGACTTCGCGCAACGCAGGATAATCACCGAAGTATTTCCAAACGTTTTTCACCGAAACCGGAACCATGATTTACGCTTTCTTTCGCAACTGCCGCAACATGCTGAGCAGCAGAATGGCGCCAGTCAATGCGAAGATGTAATACTTGCGATCCATCACGCGAGCTGGCGAAACAGAAATTTCCGGCCCGTTGTCTTTGTCTTCTTTATCTACTTTATCCAATTCCCCAGATCCGTTCATCTCCACCGTGAACTTGTCGCCAGGAATAGAAAAAATGCTGGCCTGCGTGGTTGGTTCGTTACCGCGAGCCTCAATTCCTTCGCCCTTCACTTCCACACCAGCCGGAATTGCCATCATGGTGCTTTCGGCTTTTTCCAGAATTTTACTGGAAAACTTACCGGGTGATTTGAAGTCTATTTTATAAGCTAAATCGATGCGAGTCTCACCGGGCTTAATCGGAAAATCTACTTTCAACACCCCCGATTCATTGGTCTTTTCTGGAACACGACGGATGGGCATACCCTGCGGAGCGGTGGCGTTCACTTCCACATTGCCGCGCGATCCAGCCGGTATTTCAAACCGCAAATTTCCACGATTCGCATCGTTCCATGTCGTTTTGCCATCGTTCTTATAGAAGAACGATTCCCGCACCGAAAGCTCAGTTGCGGATGGTTCCAGCAGAATCATATGCTGCATCACTTTCACTGCACCGCGCGCTGGGGAGCTTGTGTAGACGTTCAACATCAAGTCTGAAGCAGGCATCCCTGGAGGCAGCATTTTGTTGTAAGTGACGCCGTCAAAGGCAGCCTGTAAAAGATGCGGACCACCGGTTGTCGGCTTGTCGATAGTAAACTTTCCGTCAGCCGAACTCTTCACACTTTCCAACGATTCTGGACCGTCTTTAGAAATCTTATACAGCGTCACCGTAGCGCCAGGCTGCGCCTTGCCTGTGGTCTGGTTCATCACCACGCCATCCACGGCGGCCATTAAAGGAAGCGCTGCTACTAAGGTTAGGAAAAACTTCATGCGGCCTCCATGGGCTTGCCGCACTGCCCGCAAAACTTAAGATTTTCTTTAAACTTGGCCCCGCAATGAGGGCAGGCCGTCGCAGTCTTTGCCCGCAAAGGATTCTTGGCTGCCGGGGACACATTGGCCACCTGCACGCCCAATTTCTGTTTTAGCTGATCCGTATCGGAAAGGACTTTTGCCAACTCGCTTTGCAGGTCTTTCTTGGTGCGGGCGTAATCGTCTTCAGACAGTTTACCTAATCGAAATTCAAACTGCAGGTCGCGCAGATTCCCGTAAACCCGAGCCTTGGTTTCATTCAAATATTGGAATGGGTTCACCGGTTCCGGCTTCGGTAAATCTTCTTCGCGAACAAAAACGGTGTACAAAAGAACACCAATGACGATGAGGGCTGCGATACTAATAAGCATCAGTCGAGCTTTTCAAATTCCTTTTCTGCCGCAGCGTGGAAGCGATCCAAAACCTCTGGATGAAGAGCATCCACAGTAACAGGCTGGCGGCGATTGCGCTGAATAAACCAGTATATGGCAGACAGCCCAATGGCGATCATCACAAACGGCATTAAAAGCGCCATTGCGTTGAACCCTTGCTGGGGTGGTTCCGACAAAGCTTGGTTACCTTGTTCTTTCACGATGGCCGCTACAATGGCATCGTCCGATTCGCCCTTAGCTTGCATACTGGCGATCTGTTCCCGTTTGGGAGCCGTGTAATGGCAGCCCATCATGTCGCAAGTGCCTACAGTGTTCTTGCAGACGCCGCACAGGCAGGAAAGCCTTTCCCCGACCCTGCGCACAGCGGGTGGAACCATGGATTCCTGCGCCATACACAGAGCCGCGACAATAAGCAGTAAACTACTTTTCCACTGGAATCGCATTTTTCTCCACCATGCCAACCACCTGAGTCCGAGCATATTCCAGACGAACTTTACTGGGGATCAAGCATACGATAGTGCCAGCAAACATCACCCAGAAGCCGATCCAAATCCAACTGACCAGCGGGAACACATAGGCCTGAATCACTGCTTTCTTGCCATCTACAGATGTGTTGGCGAAGTTGATGTAAAGATCCTCATTCAACCGACGCACGATTCCTACTGAGTGATAAGGTTCGTTTTGGGCCTTATAAACACGACCTTCGGGTTCCATAATGGCGTATGGTTTTCCGTCCACAGTAGCTTCAATCATTGCCTTTCGCCAAACGTAATTATCATTTTCACCCATGGTGATATTTTTCATCGCCAGAGTGTAGCGACCAATTTTCATGGTCTGCCCTTCGCCGATTTCCTGCGTCAAATCCAGGTTGAAGGCGGCGCCGGAAAATCCAATGAAGCACAACACCACGCCCATGTGAATCAGGTAGCCGCCGTAGCGACGCGTGTTGCGATGCGTCAGCTCAATCATGGCCGGGAACATTCCGATGCCATCTTTGTTCGAGATTGACCGGCTGCCTTTATAGAACTCTGATGAGATAGTTAGCGTCACAAACATGCACAAGCCGAACGACATTAGTGCATAGGGGTGTCGCATGCCGAAAGCCATCAACACGCCGATTGTCAGCAACCCGCCGATGGCCGAATTGAGGAAGGCGCGCTTCAAACTTTCCGCAGTGCTGCGCCGCCAGGCAATCAGCGGACCCACACCCGTAAGGAACATCAGGAACAGTCCAATGGGGATATTTACACGATTGAAAAATGGAGCGCCGACGCTGATTTTTTCACCAGTGACCGCTTCAGAAATCACCGGGAACATGGTTCCCCAAAGAATCGCAAAACAGCTTGCCAGCAAAATCAGGTTGTTAAACAAGAAGCTGGATTCGCGGCTGATCACACTTTCCAGCGGCGTTTCCGATTTCAGGAATTCCAAGCGGTCCAAAATCAGCCATGTAGTAATGACGATTCCCAGGGCAAGAAAGGTCAGGAAGTATGGACCCACAGGCGACTGCGCAAAGGCGTGAACCGAACTGACAATTCCCGAACGAGTGAGAAATGTTCCGAAAATAGAAAGGAAGAACGTAGCGCTAACCAGCACCATGTTCCAAACTTTCATCATGCCTTTCTTTTCCTGCATCATTACAGAATGAAGGAAGGCCGTGGAAGTCAACCAGGGAAGGAAGCTGGCGTTTTCCACCGGATCCCAGACCCAATATCCACCCCATCCAAGAACGGCGTAAGACCAGCCTGCGCCCAACGTGATGCCAGCGGTCTGAAATAGCCAGGTAACAATGGCCCAGCGGCGTGTAGTGTGAATCCAATTATCGCCCGGCTGTTTGGTAATTAGCGAACCTAACGCAAAGGCAAACGGAACCACAAAGCCGACATAGCCAAGATAAAGGATAGGTGGGTGAATCACCATGGTCCAATACTGCAGCAACGGATTCAAACCTTTACCATCGGGCACAGCAGTGATGCCTTTGCCCACAGTCAGCACTTCAAACGGATTCGCCGCAAAGCAAATCAATACCAGGAACAACACTTGCGTGCACATCAGGACAGCCGTCACATACGGCATGATCTGGCGATGTTTATTCCTGTTTTGAAGGACCACAACCAGCGCGTAGCAGGACAACAAAAAGTTCCACAACAATAGAGATCCAGCTTGCCCGCCCCACCATGCAGCAAATTTATAAATGGTTGGCATTGCCAAATTGGAATATTGGGCAACATACACCAGCCTGAAATCGCCGGTGATCATGGCGTGAACCAGAATGCCGGAAGCCAACGTGACCAAGCCCCAAACAGCAATTACAGCTCGCTCAGCACTTTTGATCAGAAACGCATTTTGCTTCCATGCTCCAATCAAAGAACCAACCACAGCATAAATTGCCAAGCACAATCCCAACAGTATGGATAGCGCGCCTAGATTCTCCATAAACTTTTCATCCTTTGCGATTTACGTCTTGTTTATAAGCTTTTTCGGATCCACTCGCTGATACTGGCCGCCAGGCTTCACTTCATATTTCGAGGCGCACTTGGCGGACAATTTATTGGCGTGCAGAACGCCATCGTTTTCCAACTTACCTTCGGCTACTGCTTCGGCACCATCTTTGAAAGTATCTGGCAACGCATCTGTCCCGTTGTAGATAACGTTCATTTTGCGTTCATTCTGCGTGATGGTGAATTTCACTTCCGGACCAGTTCGTTCAATGGAACCCGCTTGGATGAACCCGCCGATACGCAGACGTTTTGTTTTCATCTTCGCATCCAATTTTTCGATTTCTTCCAGGGTCTTAAAATACGATGCCCCGTCACGCATTTCGCCCACTGCGATCCAGGTAAGAGTGCCTATAACGATGGCAGCCAAGCCACCAAACTTAACATAGGTATTCATATTTTGCCTCCGTCCCTTCATTATAGTAGATGCGGTTGCAAAGGGGTAGGATTGTGGAAGTAGTGTGGATGTGAATGTCGCTGAAAATGGTAGCTGTCAATTTCATTACTCTTGGTTGCGGTTAGTGTATTTAATTTGACGCCCCAAGTGATAAACTAAAGCTGTAGCCAATTGACAAACGTGCGAATGTGGCGGAATTGGCAGACGCACCAGACTTAGGATCTGGCGGGGTAACTCGTGGGAGTTCGACCCTCCCCATTCGCACCATTATTCATAAATCATGCCGAAACGCCGAGAATTGCTTTCCCTGCCCATACTCCTTGCACCAGCCGCTTTAATGGCAGCCAAGGCCCCCGCATTTCCCAACATCACCATTGACGAAGCAAAAGCTAAACTCACCAAAGAGCCATTTGGGGATCTGCGGATTTATTTCGACGGTTCAACCGATCAGTTAACCAACATGACCGCCGGTAGCTTAAGGTTGAAGGCCGGAATGAGCCCGCATCCTCCTCATCAACACCCTGAAGAGGAGTTTATGATCATCACGGAAGGCACTGGTGACCTGATGGTGGACGGTAAAACCACCAAAGTTGGGCCTGGTTCCATGATGTATTGCGCAGGCAACAAATCGCATGGCATTACCAATACTGGCAAAACTTCGTTGCTGTTTTACTTCTATAAGTGGAAAGCCTAACTCGCTCACCCCCTCGAAACATCCTTTGAACCAGAACTTTAGGGGTATTCCCCTTGACAGACTGTGGTATACTTATCTTGCGTTTTGTGGATCGCAGACCGTCCGTTCGTTCGAGACTGCTTACCTGCGTCCGGTTTCAAACACGCTGGGAGGTAGCACTTGAAGAACATTTTTGTCGGGAATCTGGCGTTTACAACTTCGGAAGACCAACTTCGGAATATTTTTGAACAGTTTGGCGCGGTGGAACGGGTAGCAATTTTATCGGACCGCGACACAGGGAAATCCCGGGGATTCGGCTTTGTCGAAATGCCCAACGGGGATGAAGCGAACAGAGCCATTGAAGGCTTGAACGGTTCGGACTTTATGGGCCGCGCTCTGAATGTGAACGAAGCCCGTCCAAAGCCACCTAAGGACCGCTACTAACTCCGTTTATAAATTAACGTAAGACATCCAGCGCCGCCTGCAGTTCGCTGCGGGTGTGCGCGTCACCTGTTTTTAAAGTGGTCTCAATACCCTTGGTGTAGATTTCCCGGGCATCTTGCAGGCGACCAAGTTTTTCCAACGTTTGCCCTCCGTGAAAGTACGCTGCGGCATAGTCGGGATTGTGTGTAATCAGCAGTTGAAACGATTCCACTGCCCCTTCCAAATCCCCGGCATTCTTCAATTCCATCGCCAAGCCATATCGCGCAAATGCATCGGTGGGATTTTGTGCCACCATATTTTTGAGGAGTTCCATTCGATCAATCGGCATCTTCTTTTAGTATATGGCCTGCCCCCTCTTTCGTCCCGGAAAACAATCGACTTGCTCCGTCGGCGGAAAGCCTTCGGCAATGGGAACCCTCTGTCTGGACGGCTATGCTCGCGGCACTTGCCCGCATTTTCCATCTGACGAATCCACGCCCGACGCAATTGAACTTACCGCCGCTTGCGAAACAAGCGAAACCATCACCATCCGCTATTCGCTGGAAAGAAACTACCTACCTTTTACCACTGGCGAACATCTCTTTAATTGGACCAGCCGTCAGTGGTCCCCACAGATCAGCGATCCAATGCTATCGGCTCACATGGAAGCCTATCTGGATCGACTGGAAAATTTGAAATTGGAGTTTGATCGTGAACGAAACAACTAATCCCCTTCCTGGCCGTCCGGTCCGGGAATCCATTTCGGAGATGAGCGAACATGCCCTCCCCAACGATGCCAATGCACTGGGGAACCTTTTTGGAGGAAAGGTGATGAGCTTGGTGGATCTTGCTGGAGCCCTGGCCGCCATCCGCCACGCCCGCTGCCCGGTGGTTACCGCTTCGGTGGATTACATGAACTTTATCCACCCCGTCC
>JAYWBH010000134.1:0-7239 GCA_043781815.1 Bryobacterales bacterium
CAGGAAGTATTGGAAACCATGTTTTTCACGAGTGTTTACGGTATCAGCCAAGGTTCTGCAACCGGGAACGTACTGTTTTCCACATTGCGTTTTGAGGGCTATCCCTCTGGTACAGTGACCATCGGTATATCTGAGGGAACCGTCCGTCCGATGGCTGCCAATTTTCTAGGACTGGAGGCAGATGAGATAACGTTGCACCAATTGGAACAGGTTTGCAGTGAACTCGCCAATATGGTTTGCGGGAATGTTTTAAGCCGGACGGCTGCCGATAGAGCGTTTCGTTTGACCCATCCGCAAACAACCCAAAAGATGGTTCCTAACGCTGTCAAAACAGTCACTTTTAGCGCCATTATCGTCAATTTAGACATCGAAAACGGCGTTTTTACCTCCCAAATTGACTTCGATTCTGCCTTTCCTGGTCAACAACTAGGAGAACTTTAGGTTAAATGCAATCCCAGAACAGCAAACCAATCCGCGTCCTGGTTGTGGATGATTCGGCTATCGTAAGACGAATTCTGTCACTGGCCATCTCCCAGCATCAGGATTTGCAGGTTGTCGGAACCGCATCGGACCCTTTTATTGCGCGGGACAAGATATTGGAATTAAAACCGGACGTGGTGACGCTAGACCTCGAAATGCCCAGAATGGATGGGTTGACCTTCTTAAAGAAGATCATGAAGTATCACCCGCTACCCGTCATTGTCATCAGTTCCATTGGCCAGGCGTCTGCAACACATGCGATGGAAGCCCTGCGGCTGGGTGCTATTGAAGTATTTGCCAAGCCCGATGGAGCTTCCTCCTTTGGAGAACTGGCCACGACTCTTCCCTATCGAATTCGAGCCGCTGCGCAATCGAAAAGAATTAGTCCGTTGAATTCGGCACAGCAAGAACCACTTCAGGAAGCGGCTGGACATCAATTCCTCATTGCCATTGGAGCGTCGACTGGAGGAACTGAGGCTATTGAACGAATCGTGACGCAAATGCCTGCAGACTGCCCTCCAATCGTGATTGTGCAACACATTCCGCCCGTCTTTTCTTCGGCGTTCGCCAATCGATTGGATAAAATGTCGAAAATTTATGTAAAGGAAGCGGAAGATGGGGATGCCATTCTCCCTGGGCGAGCTCTTGTTGCCCCAGGAAATATTCATATGATTCTGCGCAATTCTCAGGATGGGTTGCGAGTCGCTCTACGCGACGGCCCCTTGGTTTGTTACCAACGTCCGTCGGTGGATGTACTGTTCAAGTCGATCGCAGATTGCCTTGGTGGAAATTGCGTGGCTGCACTTTTAACGGGAATGGGCAGTGACGGCGCCCAGGGCCTGTTGAAGCTTCGCCAAGCCGGTGCGCGAACGGTGACTCAAGATGAAGCAAGTTGCGTTGTGTATGGTATGCCCCGAGAGGCTGTTAAACTAGGAGCTTCGGAACGCGTTCTTCCTTTGGGAAGAATTGCGACAGCCCTGTTACAGCTGCCCAATTAAGTAGTACCGCCCCCTAAGCTAAATATAAAAGAGGCAGAAATAAATCCATGTCCAGTCCTAGTTTCGATTACGATCTTGTTGTGATTGGTTCCGGTCCCGCCGGCCAAAGAGCAGCCATCCAAGCGGCAAAGCTCGATAAAAAAGTGGCTTTGGTGGAAAAGAAAACAGTTCTTGGGGGTATGTGCATCAACACCGGTACCATTCCTTCCAAAACCTTACGGGAAGCAGTGATTGAACTCACTGGATATCGGTCACGGGAATTTTACGGGTCCTCCTACACAGTGAAACAGAACATCACTATGGAAGATCTTCTATTCCGCACTGAAAAAGTAATCCGGCATGAAATTGATGTGGTGCGGCACCAACTGCTTCGAAACCGGGTGGAACTCATCGTTGGCGCAGCTAGTTTTGCCGATCCCAACACGATCCGCATTGATTCAGCGGATGGGCATAGTCATCAATTGGTTTCCGGTGAAAAAATTATTATCGCCGCTGGAACCACCGCCACACGAGATGAACATATTCCTTTTGACGGTAAGTCTATTTTCATCAGTGATGACATTCTTAATCTTGAAAGGTTACCCAGAACAATGGCTGTCATTGGCGCCGGTGTCATTGGCTGCGAGTATGCAACCATGTTCGCCACCTTGGGTGTGCGCATTACTTTGGTGGATAAGCGTCCCCGCCTACTGAGCTTTATTGATGATGAAGTGGCCGATGCGCTGACCTATCATATGCGAGAAAATCGTGTGCAAATGCGCTTGGGCGAAGAAGTGCGCGGCATTGAAAAGTTTACCGATGAGCATGGCGATCGGGTAAGAATCCATCTCGAATCAGGCAAACAGGTGATCGCCGACAAAGCTCTTTACTCCATCGGACGCACGGGCAGCACTTCGTCGTTAAATTTGGGATGTACGAACATTGTCCCTGATGATCGCGGCAGAATCCGGGTGAATGAAGCCTACCAGACATCGGATCCTCATATTTTCGCGGTCGGCGACATCATTGGATTCCCCAGCCTTGCTTCTACGTCCATGGAGCAGGGCAGGCTATCGGCCTGTCACGCTTTTGGCGTGTCGGCCACCAGTGTGCCCGCTCTTTTCCCTTATGGCATCTATACCATCCCAGAAATCTCCATGGTTGGCAAAACCGAAGAAGAGCTTACCAAAGAAAACGTTCCGTATGAAGTAGGCAAAGCCAGGTATAGAGAAATTGCTCGCGGACAGATCATAGGCGATTCCACCGGGCTGTTGAAATTGATATTTCACCAGGAGACCAGAGAACTTCTGGGAGTCCATATTATCGGCGAAGGGGCCAGCGAACTGGTCCATATCGGGCAAGCCGTTTTGGCGTTCAAAGGAAAAATCGACTACTTCATCAACACCGTGTTCAACTATCCAACACTGGCGGAGTGCTACAAAACGGCGGCGTTCGACGGGATCAATCGTCTGGGAATCTAAAGAGCGCGACCTTTGCTCAGGATTCGTCGCAAATAGTCAATTTGACCTAAATGGTAGTTCAAATGTCCATGCAGGTGGATCAGAAAATATTGCGTTGACATTGCCGCACCCAGAACATTTTCCGGAAATGTGGCCGCAAGTTGCGCGAGTTCCAAAGACTTGATCACAGCCGGAACCATTACCGTCACACCTTCCATGCGCTGTAGTAATTCTTCTGCTGGCGTGGATCGGCTGCTGAATTCCAATGGGCGGTCGCGCACATAAGTAATTCCGCCTAATTGTCGTCCAACGTATTCCCGCAGATTGCCTTCCAAATGTAAAATCAGATTGCCCGCAGAATTGGTAACGCCTGGCACCGTCTCCCACAATTGCGCCTCGTCACATAGCTGTACTCCTTCAGTAAAAGCTTTTATCTGCAAAGTGACTTTTTTCAAGTCTCTGTGGAACAGCGCCGCCAGTTCTTCTCTAAACATTTCCTCTCCTCTCCAAGTGCTTTCGCGAGTCTATCCCGCTAGACCACCAGATTAACTGAAAATTGAGTGGGTTGCGTCAGAACCGCATGTTTGCCAAACTCAAAGGGTTAATGACATTTTCCCGTCCATGTGCAGCCTGGTTACGACTGGCGTTCTGCCCACTTTTGCTTGGCCTATCCCCAACCGCTGTTTTCGCTCAAACTGAAATTTTGAACTATCACGTGGAATGGCGTTTGATTCAAGCAGGTGCCGCGCGAGTCACTATCAACAAAAGCCCCACCAACATAACGGGCAAGCTGGAACTGACTTCTATCGGTTTGGTTTCCCGGCTATTCAAAGTGAACGATATCTACGACGTGAATTGGCGACCCGATCTTTGCGCTCAATCCTCACACCTCAACGCCGAAGAAGGCAGCCGTCGTCGGGAAACGAATATCCTGTTCAATGGCCCCAACGGCAAAACGCAGTACACCGAAAAAGATTTGGTGAAGAATACCGTTGCACAAAATGCAGTTGCCGTTCCAAGCTGTGTGGAAGATGTTTTGGGTGCGCTACAGAAAATACGAGCCATGAAATTGACTCCAGGGACATCTACACAAATCCCTATCACTGACGGTAAAAAGTTTGTCGAAGTAAGAGTAGACGTCCAGGAAAAAGAAGATGTGAAGACTGCTTCCGCCACTCACAAAACCGTCCGGCTGGAAGCCTTCCTGTTTAACGGAGTCTTGTATGAACGGACTGCCCGCTGCCTTATTTGGGTGACCGACGACGAAAAACGCACTCCCGTTATGATACAAATCAGAATGCGATTCCACATTGGTACCGTAACGTTAATGCTCGATAAGTAATCCTAAAAGGGGCACAATAGGAATCATGAAATTTAACAGCCTGGCTTTGATGATGGCGGTGGGGTGCTCCATCGCGTACGCTCAAAGTGCCGATGCCCAGCTTCAACAACAAAGCGCTCAACTAATGGACCGTAGTGCGCAACTGCTGGAATCTACCCAAAGCACCATTCCTGGGCTTGTCCGCGCTTCAGCCCCCTTGTCCGAAGATGCGAAACAGACGTTGATTAAATTAAAAGCGAACGGACGTCCCCTTCCGTCCGATGTCTACGCCTACCTGGGCCAGCTTCGCACCTACCTGGTTCTGGCCGATGCTCTGCAAAAACCCACCCCGTTTTCCGATGAGGCCCGTCGACAGTTCTCAGAATTGCGAACCAACGTCGACTTGCTGGAAGGCTATTTTCGAGTATTGATGGTTCGCACAGAAGCTCAAATTCGTCCTGTGGATCGCGACAATTTGCGCAGGTATACCGACGCAAATTCAAAGTTAGCTCCTCCGTCAGCGGCAAAACATCGTGTACTTTTTTACGGTGATTCCATAACTGACGCCTGGCGCTTAAACGAATACTTCCCCGATCAGGATTATGTGAACAGAGGCATTAGCGGTCAGATCACTGGGGAAATGTTGGGACGCATGCAGGCCGATGTGATCGCCAACAAACCGGAAGCGATGATTATCCTGGCTGGCACCAATGATCTGGCACGAAACGTTCAAGTAGCCACGGTGAAGAACAACATTCAGATGATTGCAGAACTGGCTGAAGCCCACAAGATCCAAGTGATTTTGTCCAGCATCCTGCCCGTCAGCGATCATCATAAGGACAAGAATCCCCGTTATGAAAATACGAAAGTGCGGCCTCCGGATAAGATCCGTGAGATCAATGCCTGGATGGTTGATTATGCAAAACAGAAGGGTTTTATTTACTGCGATTACTATGACGCCCTGGTAGATCCCACTGGGCAGATCCAGGCCGAACTCGCCGCAGACGGATTGCACCCTAACGCGGACGGCTACAAAATTATGGCTCCAATTGCGCAAATGGCCATTGATCGGGCATTGAAACAAGCCCAGAACTCGGCAATTTCTGTGCAACAAAAAGCGACTAAGAAACGTCCGTCTTTGTAAGGGAATACGTGTGTTTCGATTTATTTTACTTTTAACAGTTCTATCGGTTAGCGTCTTTGCTCAGATGAAAATGACGGTTGCTCAATTGAAGAGCTTCATCACATCGTCAAAACAGCTAAAGCATGACGACAAGAAAGTCGCCGATTATCTGCGCAAATTCAAGATGGCAGAAAAACTTGACGATGGAACGATTGACGAATTGCTGGCCTCCGGCGCGGGCCCCAAGACTGTGGAAGTGCTTCGGGAAATGCGCGATGCCAGTAAGACTCTTCCTTCGGAAAAGCCAGTGGTTGTAGTTGCCGTCAAAGAGGCGCCGCTGATCCCCTCCCCTTCTATAGAGGAACAACGTAAAGTACTGCGACTAGCCCGGGAGTTTGCAACGAACTACACCAAACAACTGCCAAATTTCATTTGTGTTCAAGTCACGCGACGCTACTATGATCCATCGGGCCTGGAATTTTGGCAGCGGGCCGACGTGCTGAATGCCAAGTTAAGCTTTTTTGAACAGAAAGAATCTTATCAGTTGATGAGCGTCAACGGACAAGTCCCAAAGTTAGACATGTCGATGGATCAGGTGGGTGGAAGCCGTTCCAGTGGAGAATTTGGATCATTGTTGCGGATGATTTTTGAGGATAAAACCCAAGCTAAATTTATATGGGAACGTTGGGGAAAATTGCGTGGCAGAATAGCGCATGTTTACTCATTCTTTGTCGCGCAGCCAAATTCAGGTTACATGTTGGTATACGAAAACAAGAATGAATATAAACCTGCTCTTCGTGGAACTGTTTATGTTGATAAAGACACTCAAACAGTCCTCAGGCTGAGTTTCGAAGCTGTCGATGTTCCTCCATCGTTCCCCATCCAAGGGACGAATTTGACGCTAGATTACGATTTTCAGAACATCAGCGATCAGCCATTTCTGCTTCCGCTTCGTGCGGAATTGAAAAGTAGGTCCGGTAAGCTTTTAACCAAGAACGAAATCGAGTTTCGCCTCTACAAGAGATTTGGTGCTGACACCAGCATAACGTTTGATGCTCCTGCGGCACTTCCCGAATCGCAAACCAAGGAACAGCCGATCAAGCCCTAGGCCCAAAGTCTGATGAAGCTGTATCTTGCACTGCTGCTTTCCACGCGTGTCATTCAAGTGCCTTTGGGACTGGATCGCTACTTGCCGGTGCCCGATAGCAATCCGTTGACGATTGAAAAAGTAGCTTTGGGCAGACGATTATTCTTTGAAAAAAACTTGTCGCGTGATTCCACCATCGCCTGCGCTACTTGCCACGAACCCTCCAGAAGCTATACCGATGTTTGGCCGAAGTCCATTGGCGTAAACAGTCGTCGAGGTGAATTTCGTAGCCCGCGCATTATCAATCGCGTTTACGGAAAAAGCTTCTTTTGGGATGGGCGTGCAAAATCACTGGAAGAGCAGGTGACGCAGCCGATCAGTAATCCCCTGGAAATGGACCTTCCCATTGCCGATGCGGTCACCAGGCTCGCCGTGTCCGCAGACTACCCCGGCATCACGTTAGAGGTCTTGCGAGACGCTTTGGCCAGCTATGTACGAACCATCCTTTCTGGCAATTCTCCTTACGATCGTCACGTGGCCGGTGACAAGCAGGCTCTGAGCGATTCCGCCAAGCTTGGCTTGAAAATCTTTCGGGGAAAGGGTGGTTGTGTCTCCTGCCATCTGGGGCCCAACCTCACTGATGAACGGTTGCACAATACGGGCATTGGCCATGGTAGTTTCAAGACGCCAACGCTGCGCGAAGTAGCGCGACAAGGTCCATACATGCACGATGGAAGTCTTTCCACACTGGAAGATGTCATCGATTACTACGACAAAGGTGGCAATGCAGG
>JAYWBH010000135.1:0-2321 GCA_043781815.1 Bryobacterales bacterium
GGCAATCATGCGTTTTCTAAGATTGCTGCTAACCCTTGCGCCGCTCTGCGCACAAGTTGAGTTCAAGTCCAGTAGCGACCGGATTGACGTGAAGATTGAAGGCAAGCCATTCACCACTCTCTTCTACGGAGCCGATGCTCCGAAACCTTATATGCATCCGTTGCGCACAGCAAGCGGTAAAGTGATCACTCGTGGTTACCCCATGGATATGATCGAAGGCGAATCGAAGGATCATCCTCATCATCGCGGCCTGTGGTTCACTCATGGCAATGTGAACGATATTGATTTCTGGGCTAGTGAGAAATCGCAACGCCCTGTTGCTGGATCTACCGTAAAGAAAGGGCCCGAACCTTCCGAAAAAGGAGTCGTGCTGATCCGCAAAGTAGCCGACGTGAAAGGTGGCAAGAAATCAGGAACGGTGCATTTGCTATTCGATTGGCAAGACCTTTCCGGCAAGACGCTGATTAAAGAAAATAGAGTCATGACCTTCTATCCAGGGGTTACCGATCGCGTAATGGATTTCGACATCACATTAACCGCATCCGAAAACGTTACGTTTAAGGACACCAAAGAAGGCATGTTCGCCATCCGCCTGGCTACGGAGTTAGAAGAAAAAAACTCCGGCAAAATGCGCAATGCTGAAGGCGCTGTTGGCGAAAAAAATGTTTGGGGGAAACGTTCTCCATGGGTGGATTACGCAGGGACCCTTGGCGGCGAACGGGTTGGCATTGCGATCTTCGATCATCCAACTAATCCACGACATCCCACGTACTGGCATTCGCGTTCTTACGGTCTGTTTGCTGCAAACATTTTCGGACTTCATGATTTTGAAAACGACAAGTCTAAAGATGGGAAACTGGAACTGCAAGCAGGCAGCTCATTACGCTTCCGATATCGCGTTGTGATTCACCCAGGCGATGCCGATTCCGCAGGCTTGGCTGCCCAGTTCAAGAAGTATTCTGCAATGAAATAGCGCTATCCTAAGAGCTGAAAATGACAAAGCTTCAACGGAAATATCAACTCACCAAGCCTCTTACCGATGAGTTGATGAAACGCATCTCCGATGCCCATGGGATTTATGGATTCCAAAAGATTCAACTGGCACCTTCGCTGGATGCGATCACTGTGGAATGGGATGCCACACGTTTTTCTGTAGAGAAGATGGAAAATGCGCTGCACTCCGCCGGCATCCCCATCGCAACAAGCTAACATTGCTTGTCGCAGTGGGATAGACCTCCCGGTCTGTCCTGCCCAGATTTGTACGCCGTCTTAACTATACAAGCTGATTTCGATAGGCACCAAATTTGCCCTCTTCCGCAATTGTTGCCACTGAATATCGGCGGTCATCCGTTGCCATAAGGCCTGCCGCTCCTCAGCCGATGCAAATGCCAGTTGCAATTGCAGCTCTTGCTGTTGCACCACTCGGATTCCGTGGGACTCCAAGAGCGACGCGAGCCCAACTGCGGCAGACGCGTCACCGCTATACCTGCGCACTTCCAAAATCCCAGCATCGCAATCGGATTCCAAAGTGGCCGGCATCTGCTCAGCAGCCATCGCCATATATATTTTTTTGTTACCTCGGTGAAAAACTGGGGCACTGAGTGCGCCCAGCAAGTGTCGGCGTTGCATAATAAACAGATTACCTTCATGCGCACCTGGTTCATAGTGTGTCTGTCCCTCAACGGATTTTGGCTGGAGCCTTTACCGGCCCAGAACTGGCATCCACCGGCTGGCAACCGTCCGGTGTTGCGTCGGCCTGGAGCCGAATCCATCTTGCCTGGCGGGCGCATGATCGCGCCGCTGGGTCGGCAATTTTCCACCGGGCCAGGCCCATGGGGTTTGGCTATCAGTCCCAACGGGAAGACCGTAGTGACCTCCGATGGTGGTCCCAATAAATACTCTCTCTCTGTTCTTCTCAACGAAAAGGAAGGTTGGCGCGGCGTCACCCACACGGCCACTAAAAAAGGTGAGAAAGAGAAAGAAACAGAAGACGATTTCTACAGCGTATTTATGGGACTCACTTTCGACGATGACAAAGACATCTTCGCCAGTGAAGGCAATTCCGGCAACGTCCGCTTGCTCAGTGCGCAGAGCGGACACACCAAACATGTCTTTCGTTTGAACTATGGAAATTTCAAAGACTCCTATTCTGGCGACCTTGCATTCGATCGCACTCAGGGTGTTTTGTATGTCGTCGATCAGGCCAACTTCCGCGTAGTGGCGCTGGACGTAAGGAAGCGCCGCATCCTTTCCAGCACTCGTGTTGGACGCCTTCCCTTCGCTATCGCCCTTTCTCCGAATAAGAAACAAGTGTGGGTCAC
>JAYWBH010000136.1:0-2315 GCA_043781815.1 Bryobacterales bacterium
GGTGAGCAAAGATTCTGAAATCGTTTGGCAGCACTTGGCCCACACTATTTTGAATTCGAAGGAGTTCCTGTACTTCCAATGAACAATTGCCCTGGTTGCTATACAGCAGTTACGCGTCGACAGGCGATGAAGCTGGCGTCCAATGGATTCGGCTATACAGCGCTGTCCGCGCTACTTGCTTCGGGGGCCACTCCACACTTCAAAGCTCGGGCAAAGAACGTGATTTTCCTGTTCATGCCGGGCGGCGTTTCGCATATGGAGAGCTTCGACCCTAAACCCAAGCTCGCCGAAATGGATGGTAAGCCAGCGAAGTTAGATAACTATGTGGCTGGCCCGAATCGACGCTGGCTTGGTCCATTGTGGAACTTTCAAAAGTACGGCCAAAGTGGAGCTCCGGTCAGTGATCTGTTTCCACACATTGCCCAGTGTGTGGATGATCTGGCCATTATCCGATCCATGAAATCGGAATTCCCGCTGCATGCCCGGGGAAACATTTTCCTGCACACAGGGCGCAACATTGGGGGCTTTCCCAGTCTTGGTTCGTGGATCAATTATGGGTTGGGGAGCATCAACAAAAATCTGCCGGGCTACGTATTGTTGCGCGATGCTTCCATTCCTCCGGGTGGCATTGAAAACTATTCCAACGGCTTTCTTCCGGCATCGCATCAAGCCACAATGATTCGCGATGAAGGTGCTCCGGTACAAAATATTAGCCCTGCCGATAAGGACTCGCGAGTGCAGCGGGCCAAGCTGGATGCTCTTTCCCAACAGGACCGAGCGTTCCTCAATGAGACCGGTGGTAACGATGCCATTGAGTCGTCCATTTCTAATTACGAAATGGCTTACCGTATGCAATCGTTAGTGCCTGATGTGCTGGACTTGGCCAAGGAAAGCGAAGCAACCAAGCGACTGTATGGCCTGGATTCCGAAGACAAGCCGAAGCGTCTTTATGGATTGCAATGTTTGCGTGCGCGCCGCCTGATTGAAGCTGGTGTGCGTTTTGTGGAAGTGACCTGTCCCAATTTATTTGGCATGAACGGCACGTGGGATCAACATTCGAACTTGAAAAAAGAACATGAACGCAATGCTTTTGTGACAGATCAAGCGGTGACCGCCTTGGTGAAAGATTTGAAAGCACGAGGACTTTTTGATGAGACGCTGCTCATTTGGGCCAGCGAATTCGGACGCACTCCCGATTCCGGTCCCAAGGGCGATGGTCGCGATCATCATCCAGACTGCTTCACCATTTGGATGGCCGGAGCAGGTGTGAAACGAGGTGTGACGTATGGCGAGACCGACGACCTGGGTAACAAGATCGCCAGGGACGCGGTGACCATTCACGATTTGCACGCCACCATTTTGCACCTATTGGGACTGGATCATGAAAAGCTTACATATCGCACCGGAGGCCGTGAACAAAGGCTTACGGACGTGCATGGGCAGGTAGTGAGAGGGATTCTTAGTTAAGATCCACGACGGCGTATTGACGCATTTCTGAGACTGTAAATTCCGTTGCATCGCCATCTACAAGCATGTCCGCAAGCTTGGCCGCAGGCACGCCGAAGACATTCACATTGGCTTTGTTAAACTTTCCACGTACCCGAAAGCGAATCCCTTCTACTGCTCTTTGCCCATAATTCAGAATATGAAGACGTGCAGTTTTCCCATCGGATTCCAGGCGCGCAATCACATTTTCACTGCCGTAAACTCGCAAAGAACGTTTTTCATCGGTCAGTTTGTGACGTACCAAAACGGCGAAGTCACTGGGGTTGGCTGCCGAAGCTTTGGGAAATTCTTTGGTCCCGATTTGTACGGTCAGTTTAGTTGTCTCAGCATGCTGATCGGGACGGAACAGCAGATTGCGGCGCACCAGTAAATTCATCACTTCCGCCGTTTGCGCTGAGCCATCGTCGATTAAAACCAGATCTACGACAGGAGGAAGCGTCAGCGGAGGAAGGGCTTCAATAAACGCTTTCATCTTCTGGGCATCGGCGGCATCTGCAGTGGAAGCTTGGACCAGCGCATCGGCACGAAACACGAAAGATTCGGCTACGGCCACAACAGAACTGCGACCAGATACGGTGTAGAAGTACTTGCCAGTGGGGTCGCGAAGGATCTTTGCGCCATTGGAAATAATCCACGGGCTACGGGTGGCGGACGCTTCATTGATGCGGTTTTCCACCTTCGGTTCTTCCAACTTCTTACGACCTTCCAGCGCGCAATCTTTGACGCAGATAATAGGCAATGCAACAGCAAATAAAAGTGCAATCATGCAATGATCTCTTTGATGATCCTTCCACCAATGTCGGTGAGTT
>JAYWBH010000137.1:0-2311 GCA_043781815.1 Bryobacterales bacterium
TTGGGATTTACTGTGACAGGCGAGCAGGCCAGCGAACTGCAATTGAACGGTCGTAACTTTCCAGAACTGTTGGCACTGCTGCCCGGAGTTTCCACAACGTATACGGACGGGTTCGGGCTGTTCGGCGGCTTCGGCGTGAACAATAGCGGGCAATCCATCAACGGTGGGCGCACTGATTCCACAACTTGGAATCTGGATGGGGCTGACAATAAAGACAATGGCGGTGGAGGGAATAATTTCATCAACATCAACCCCGATGCAATTGGCGAATTCCGAGTTTTGACCAGCAACTATAGTGCGGAATCGGGATCCAGTTCCGGGGGTGTGGTGAATATTTCCATCCGCAGTGGAACGAAATCGTTTCACGGGAAACTATACGAATACTGGCGCAACGACCATCTATCGGCCACCACGTTTAACGGTGCCGGGGTCACTAAGCCGAGACTCCGCTGGAATAACTTTGGAGGGAATATCGGCGGACCTGTGATACTCCCAGGGGTCAGATTTAATCGGAATCGCGACAAGCTATTTTTCTTCTACAGTGAAGATCTGAAGTTCCTGCGGGTGGCCACTACCACTACCTGGACCGTTCCCACGGCTGCCCAAAAGAGCGGTAACTTTGGTTCCACCGTTGTCCGTGATCCAGCCACAGCAACACCGTTCCCAGGCAACATTCTGCCACCCAGCCTGATTAATCGCAACATGCAGAAGTTGATCAACATCTATCCAGCGGGAAATCAGGGTGGTACCAACTTTTCATTTAACGCACCGCAGCCCACCAATGTTCATCAGGAAGTTTTCAAGTTGGACTACAACAAAAATGAGAAGAATCAGGTTAACTTCCATTGGGTGCATGACTATTACCGTCAACTGAATAACACAACGAATCTGGTGGAGTTCTACCGCAAGATTCCAGGACTGAACACTTCCATTCAATGGAACTACGTGTTCACGCCTAGACTGATCAATGTTCTGCAATTTTCCTATACAGGGAACGTAATTATTGAGCAGGATGAAGTGGTCCCCAATCCCATTTTCCTCAAGAGCTTCACGCGCGAAGGTTTAGGAATTACGCTGCCAACTATCTACGGGGCGTCGAATGTGATTCCGCAAGTGGCGATCACCAATTTCACAACACTGGCAGTGCAACCGCTGGCATTCAACAACTTCAATCGCATTTTTACATTGAAAGAAGGGCTAACCAAGATCGCCGGAAATCATACTATCAAGATGGGCGCTCTGTTCATGCGCAGCCGCAAGAATCAGGACAATCCTCCGGCCATCAATGGCCAATTATCCTTCACTACGGGAAGGGCTCCTACCAGTGGTTATGCGCTGGCCGATGCGCTGCTGGGAAGCTTTCAGAGCTACACGGAATTTCCAAGTGTGAGACAGGGCTGGTATCGCTTTACCCAAATTGAACCCTACATCCAAGATGATTTCAAGGTTAGCCGCCGCTTAACTTTGAACATTGGGTTGCGTTGGTCCTACATGCAGCCGCAATACAGCGCCTTGAACAACACAGTGCAATTCCTACCGCAATACTATGACCCGAAGCAGGCGGCCATCCTCAGTCCTGTCAACGGTACGATTATCAGTGCGCCGAACCGCTACAACGGTTTGGTGATCCCAGGCAATGGATTTCCCGATACCGCCAAAGGGCGCATCAGCCAGTATGACGACCCTGCGGTGCTGGCTCTGTTCCATAATTTACCCAAAGGCGGCGCGAATACGGCGTGGGGGAATTTTGCTCCTCGAATTGGGTTCGCTTACGTTTTGAATGACAAACAAAGTACCGTGCTGCGGGGTGGTTATGGAATCGCTTACGAACGGATTCAGGGCAACTTCCTCTTTGGTGGAATCAACAATGCTCCTTTCAATTCCTCTACCGTGGTGCTGAATGGCGATGTGGAGAACCCGTCCAATGGAGCAGCCAGTGCACTGGCAGTTTCTAATATTACGAATTCCCACGCCTTGGACATGAGAGTTCCGCGAGCAATGACTTACAGCTTGGGTGTGCAGCAGAAGTTTGGAAAAGATATGTCACTGACCTTGACCTATGTTGGTTCTTCAGCGGCCAATTTATCTTACCTTCGAGACATTAATCAGCTTCCTTTGGGATATGGGAAGTCTCAATTTGTTCCTGGTTCCACGACGACGTTGGCCAACGTTAATTTCCTTCGACCCTATAAAGGCTATGCGCAAATTCAGCAATACACGACTGGAGCCAACTTCATTTACAATTCATTCCAGTCGCAGTTCCGCAAACAATTCGGCAGAGCAGGCTCACTAACCACATCGTTCACATGGG
>JAYWBH010000138.1:0-2308 GCA_043781815.1 Bryobacterales bacterium
CCAGGCATTCACCCGCACATTACTGATCCGCAGAGACACGTTACCAGAACTGGGGATGGTGAAGCTAATACCACTGATGTTCACGCTGTTGGAACTGGCTAGCGTAGTCGTAGTGTTCAATAACTGTGGACCGCCGGTGGTTTCCAGAGTAACTTGGACGTCAGTTACTCCAGCAGAACTAACTCGGTTAGTGATTACCGTGGAAGTAGAAAATAAGGTAAGGCCAGTTACAACGCTGGCAGCAGGTTGTCCTCCATTGCAGGTAAGGACAATATCTCCCACACGTTCTGTAATTCCTTCAGAACGAATCAGCGCAGGAACAGCAGTTGCGGTGCAATTCAATTGCTGGGCTTGAGCCACAGCGGCAAATAAGAAAGTGCAGGTAAGTAAGGATCGTTGAAACAAGCAAGGACCTCCAGTAATCTTAATAAGTCAATAACAGGGTGGACGCTTGGACGCGGGAGGCAGGGTACAACCACTCCTAGGATACAATGAGAAAGAGAATCCGTATATGCCTGTTGCCGTTTCCATTGCCGAAGAAATACAAGAGCTAAAGCACCAGCGGAATGCGGTTCTGCTGGCCCATCATTACCAAGAGGCTGAGATTCAAGAACTTGCCGATTTTATCGGGGATAGTTTGGAGTTGGCTCGCAAAGCCCAAAACACCACTGCCGACGTGATCCTTTTCGCCGGAGTCTACTTCATGGCGGAAACCGCCAAAGTGCTGAATCCGAAAAAGATTGTAGTGGTCCCTGATCAAAACGCAGGCTGTTCCTTAGTGGATTCCTGCCCCGTCGAACCTATCCGAGCATTTAAAAAGCTTCATCCAGATCACGTTATTGTAAGTTACATCAATACCAGTGTTGAAGTGAAGGCTGAGTCAGATATTTTGTGCACATCGCGCAATGCAGTGGACGTGGTGCGCTCCATTCCCGCAGATAAACCGGTTCTATTTCTGCCCGATGTGAACCTTGGAAACTGGGTGCAAAAGCAGACAGGCAGGCAGAACATGCGCATATGGCAAGGTGCCTGCATCGTTCATGCCACCTTCCCTGCCCGCCGTTTGGCAGAGGCGAAATCGGCCCATCCAACAGCCGTGGTTGTGGCCCATCCTGAATGTCCGCCCGCAGTATTGGCCATGGCCGATTACATTGGATCGACTTCGGCATTGATCACTTACTGCGCCCAGTCCGATGCTCAGGAATTCATTGTGATGACCGAAAGCGGCGTACAGTATTCTCTAAAAAAGAATTCACCGGAAAAGAGTTTTTACTTCGTCAATAACGAAAACTGCAACTGCAGCGAGTGCCCCTACATGAAGATGAACACGCTGGAAAAGGTTCGCGACGCGCTGCTCAACCTGGCTCCCCGCGTGGAACTCAGCGCTGAAATCATGGAGCGCGCCCGCCTGCCCATTGAACGGATGTTAGCCATTCAATGAACACCGCACCCCTCTACGACACCTTCGGCCGTCTGCATGACAACCTGCGCATCAGCGTGACGGACCGTTGTAACATCCGCTGCTTTTACTGCATGCCGGAAATGGATGCACAGTACATGCCGCGCGCGGAAATTCTCAGTTGGGAAGAGATGGCTCGCGTAGTGCGAGTGGCGGCCAAGCTAGGCGTCCGCAAGATTCGCATCACCGGCGGCGAACCCCTTGTTCGCAAAAATCTCTCGTTTCTGATCCGCGAAATCAATGCCATTGAAGAAATTGAAGACATCGCCCTGACCACCAACGGTGTCCTATTAGCAGCCCAAGCGCAGGAGCTATACGACGCCGGTCTGCGACGCCTCAACATTCACATTGACACGCTGGATCGTGCAAAGTTCCTGAAGATCACCCGACGTGATGAATTTGATCGTGTGATGGCTGGAATTGATGCCGCACTCAGCACCGGCTTCAAAGTGAAGATCAACGCCGTGGCCGTCAAGAATCTGGTCGAAGACGACATCGTACCGCTAGCCCGCTTTGGACGGGAACGGGGCATTGAAATTCGCTACATCGAATTCATGCCGCTCGATTCCCAAGGCCTGTGGGATAAATCAAAAGTGCTGCTGCAGGACGACATGTTGAAGATGCTGGAACAAGGCATTGGCCCGTTGGAAGAGATCCCAGATCGCGACCCGCGTGCCCCTGCCAGCGAGTATCGTTTCAAAGACGGCATAGGACAAGTAGGCTTCATCGCGTCAGTGTCGAAGCCCTTCTGCATGAACTGCAATCGCATCCGCCTGACGTCGGATGGCAAGCTACGCTATTGCTTATTCGCCATCGAAGAGACAGACCTAAAAGGCTTGTTACGCGATG
>JAYWBH010000139.1:0-2286 GCA_043781815.1 Bryobacterales bacterium
TTCGCCATCGTCCACAACGATCAGTTCCCGATTGCGGTAGGTCTGTGCTTCAAAGCAGCGCAGCGCTTGCTCCACGAATTGTGGACGATTGCGCGTGGCCAGAATGCAGGAAATTAGTTCGTCACTCATCAATTCACTGTTGAAAATTGGTTAATTTATGATACTATCCAAAATTATAAGTTCACGCATAAAGCCCCCTACTGCCAGCACAACCAACCTGAGTGTGGTGATTATCGCCCGTAATGAGCGAGCTCATCTGCGTCGGACGTTGGAAAATTTGCGCGATACTTTGCCTGCTGACGCGGAAGTATTGGTTGTGGATGACGGGTCTACCGACGGGTCGACACGTTTCTTACATACCAAAAAGGCACCCGCTCGACTACTGCATTCGGCGAAATTAGGCGTTGCTGGCGCACGGAACTTCGGCGCAGCCAACACCAGCGGCAACGTTCTGATTTTCTGCGATGCGCATATTTGGCTTTACGACGATTGGTGGCGGCCACTGGTCGCGCGCCTGGAAAACCCATCGGTAGGTGGAGCGGCGCCGGCTATTATCGACGTCAGAGATCGTAAATGTTATGGCTACGGGCTTTTTCTGACAGGGGATGAATTGGTGGCCGATTGGCTGGAGGAAACAAAACGTCCCAGCCGTGTTCCCATTCTTCCCGGATGCTGCCTGGCCATGCGTCGCGATGTTTTTGAGGAAGTTGGCGGATTCGATAGTGGCATGATTTGTTCTGGCGGGGTGGATAACGAACTGTGCCTGCGGCTATGGCTGTTGGGCTATGAGCAATGGATTGAACCGTCGGTTGAGGTGCTGCATTTGTTCCGTCGTGAGCAGCCATACCCCATTGAATCGGCTACCATTCTGCACAACCGTCTACGCTTGGCGATGATCCATTTTTCATCGCAGCGATTTCAAAACGTTGTGGATGCGTTGCGTCAGTACGACGATTTTCCAGAAGCGTTGGCACTCACTTTAGACAGTGATGCCGCCGTGCGTCGCGCACACTGGGCCTCCCGCAGGGTGCATGACGACGCATGGTTCTTTCAAAGATTTGCAAGGATAACGAGTCAGCGAGTCACTCGTAAGACAAAGACTATGGCAAAGAGTAAAAGGAGATCCTGAATGAAGTTAGCAACTAAAAAGGCGATTAAAAAAGCGGTTAAGAAGGCGACCAAGAAAGCAGCCGTCAAAGCCCCTGTGAAGGCGGCTAAGAAGGTATTGCAAGGTACCCCAAAGCCGTACCCAAAGAAGATGACGAAGTCTGGTAAATTTGCGGGAACGACTGGACCGACGGTGAAGCCATCGAAGAAGGATTCCGTTGGAAAGGGTTCCAATGGACCGACGGTGAAACCACCGAAGAAGGATTCCGTTGGAAAGGGTTCCAATGGGCCGACGGTGAAGCCTCCGAAGAAAGCAACCAAGAAAAAGTAAGTTCGACTGAGATTGGGAAAGCTGTTGAGTGAGAAGGTTTGACGGGCAGATGAAGCGACAGCTTAAATAAAAATCGGCGAAGCGGAAGAACTGCAAGGTTCCGCTTCGCCGTTGCTCAAACTTTTAGTTTTCGCCGTTCAGCGCAACAAACTTGGTAATGTCTGATTGCAAGGCTTCACCAGCGACGCTTGCATCGCCCCAGACGGCCATATCACCCCACACAGCCATATCGCCCCAGACGGCCATGTCACCCCAAACGGCCATGTCACCCCAGACGGCCATGCCACCCCAGACATCGCTGAAGCCGGTTCCGCTATCGCCCCAAACCGCCATCTTGCTTCTGGAAAAAGACACCACCCCAGTTTGTGAATTTTTGGTTACCTTGGGGGAAGTAGCTGCTTTCGTAGGCGTCAAGTTGCTGCTTAAAGCTTCCGGGATGTTCAGCATTCCGGCACCTGTGGTGAACACGTCGTTTTGAACCAGGAAGCTTTCGCCGGTAGTGGATTCGGTAACTGAGTACGTTGTTGCGGGGAACTTATGGGCGGTGTACATCAGCCGGGCTTTAATTACATCGGGACTCAGCGTGCCGTTTTTTTCCAGCATCAAAGCGGCAGCGCCAGCGACCATTGGTGCGGCCATGCTGGTGCCACTTAATTGGAAGTAAACCGTGGGCAATTGGAGGTTGGAATTGTAGATGGCGGAAAGCGGAACCAGATTGCTGGAGTTATTAAACTCTAAAGTAGAGGGGGAAATAAGTGACAATACACGATTCCCTGGTGCCACTAAATCAGGCTTCACCGTATGATCGTAAAGGGTTGGACCTTTGGAGCTGTAGCTGGCAATGCGGT
>JAYWBH010000140.1:0-2285 GCA_043781815.1 Bryobacterales bacterium
TGAATTCCAGGTAGTAACATCTGGCGGACAGGCGGAGTTTGGACGCGCACTCGGTGGCTACATCAACATGGTGACCAAGAGCGGCACCAATGCACTCAACGGCGATCTTTACGGATACTTTCGCAATCAACGCTTCAACGCCGCCAACCCGCTATCCAATACAAAATTACCTTCTACGCAAGCCCAGTATGGAGCCAGTCTGGGTGGCCCCATCAAACAAGACCGTACGTTTTTCTTCGGAAACTTTGAGCAACGCAAGCTGAACCAAAGTGGACTGATCACCATTGCACCGGCCAACATCACCGCGATAAACAACCGCCTGGATGCCACCGGATATCAGGGTTCGCGAATCTACACTGGCTTATATTCCAACCCTGTGCACAACACCAATGTGCTGGCAAAATTGGATCATCAATTCAGCAGCAAAGATCAGTTTAGTGTTCGGTACAGTGCCTATGATGTGCACAGCAGAAACTCGCGCGGCGCTGGTGCCTTGAACGCTGCTTCCGCTTCCGCCGGGCTCGATAACACCGATCAAACCATTGCCATCAGCAACGTTGCTGCATTCTCGTCCCGCTTGGTGAACGAGACTCGCGGCCAATACACGCACAGCAACTTAGATGCGTCGCCTACCGATCAGATTGGGCCGTCCATCAGCATTGCTGGAATCGCTTCGTTTGGAAGGCTATCTGGTTCGCCTGCACTTCGCGTCAACAATCTATACGAAATCGTAGATAACCTGTCGTACCAAATGGGTGCGCATGCCCTGCGTGCTGGCGTCGACGCTCTTTATAACGATCTTTCTATTACGTTTCCACGAGCGAATCGCGGTAGCTATGCTTTCTCTTCGCTCGCTAACTTTTTGTCCGGCACTTACAACGCTTCGGGATACACACAGACATTCGGTAACATCACCAAGCCGCAGACAAATCCGAACATTGGTTTCTACATGCAGGACGAATGGAAAGTTACTCCCACATTCACTCTGAACCTGGGATTGCGCTATGACTTACAGTTCCTTGAAACCATCCAAACAGATAAGAACAACGTTTCGCCCCGTGCCGGATTCGCCTGGACTCCCCTTGCATCGCGACGCACCGTGATCCGTGGCAGCTACGGTTTATTCTATGATCGCGTTCCGCTGCGTGCCGTTGAAAATGCGCTGTTATCCAGTGGAAATACAACCGCCATCACCAATACCAGTCAGTTAAACATCAGCCTGAGCCCCACCCAAACAGGCGCCCCAGTGTTCCCAAACATTCTGGTAGCCACCCCAACTGGTGCGCTGGTGAATTTCACCACCATGAAAAGTGACTTACAGAATGCTTACTCTGAACAAGGCAGTGTGGAAGTGGAACATCAGTTATCCGCCCACAGCACAGTAAGTGTCGGCTACCAGCATTTGCGCGGATTGCATCTGATTATGTCAATCAATCAGAACGTGCCCACATGTGTCGCAGTGGGAACAAACAATGGTTGCCGTCCTAATCCAAACTTCGCCAACAA
Source organism: Bryobacterales bacterium (assembly GCA_043781815.1). Lineage (GTDB taxonomy): Bacteria > Acidobacteriota > Terriglobia > Bryobacterales > Bryobacteraceae > JANXSF01. The sequence continues at coordinate 1,507 of JAYWBH010000140.1, forward strand.
TAGTCAATACACTTCGCTGGCAGATTCGGTCTATGACGGGCTGCACGTATCCTTTGTCCAAAGACCAGTACGCTGGGGTAACTATCGCGTCTCCTACGCCTTTTCAAAGTCTTCCAACAACGTGGGCGAAGCCTTCTTCAGCGGCCCGGTTGACCCCTTCAATATCTGGCGCGATTATGGGCGGTCCGATGACGATCAACGCCATCGCCTAACCTTCAATGGCAACTTGCACACGTCACTCAGCAGAGCGAATTCCACATGGCAAAAACTCAGTAACGGCTTTCAACTGGGAACAATGCTGCAATATTATTCGCCGCTGCCGTTCAACATCACCACCGGTGCCAACACCCTGCAAGGCACCGCAGCACGACCCACCGTTAATGGCGAATTTATTGATCGCAACGCCGGAATTGGGAACGACCTGTTTGCCGTGAACATAAGAATCAGCCGTATCTTCCCGTTGGGGGAACGTGTGAAAATGGAAGGAATTGCGGAAGCATTTAACGGGTTGAACCATCGCAATAACCTGACGCGCAATGGCGTGTTCGGAACAGGTGCATACCCAAGTAACCCATCCGTCACATTCGGGCAGATCAATTCCGTGAACGATCCCCGAGTGATACAATTTGCATTGCGCTTTAAGTTTTAGGAGACCAACACATGCTGCTAACAACCTTGCTATTCATGGCCACTCGCATTCAGCCTGAGGCTGTCACTGTCCCATCGCGACAACCGCAATTAGCGGCAAGAAATGACCAAGTGGCCATGGCCTTCGGCGC
>JAYWBH010000141.1:0-7130 GCA_043781815.1 Bryobacterales bacterium
GGGCGGGCATATTCATTTTCGTGAATGCGAGAGTGATTGTGCATGCCCACGCGGATCTTGGCTTTTTTAGCAAACGGATCAATTCGTTTTGCAGTGGAGACATTCGAAGAAGCGGTGATCACTTTGCAGCCCAGGGCCTTGGCCATTTCAAAACCGCGCGCGATTTCTTTGTCCGTAAAATTCTCTCGAAAACTGTAGTTATAAGCGTAAATGGTGACGCCAGCGGCATCGGCTTGCTTGCGCAGATTTTCAAAATGGGAGAGGGGTGTTTCCAATCGCCATTTGCTGAGTTCTGCCTCCTTCATGCCTTTGGGTTCAGCGTGGCCCTGCCACATTTCCATTTCGCCCAAACCCACTTCCTTCATCCCTTCAAGGCACTTATCGAAATCGCGATCACGAAAGCTGTAGGATTGCGCACCAATCCAAACACCGTTGACGTGGGAATCAATTTTGGCTGCGAAACTTGAGGAAGCGGCAAGGCCCCCTGCAAGGATCTGGCTGAATTCTCTTCTATTAACCATGGTTCTTGTGATCATATCATTCGTTGACAACCTTTTCGCATATCCTATAGAAGATGAAGATCACATTTCGTGGTGCGGCGCAAACCGTTACTGGATCAATGCATGAGATTGAAGCCAACGGAAAAAGAATCCTGTTGGATTGCGGTTTGTTTCAAGGCAAACGTCGCGAAGCCAATGAGCGCAATCGAAACTTCCCATGGCCTGGAAATTCAGTGGATGCGGTGCTTCTTTCCCATGCCCATATTGATCACAGTGGGAACCTTCCCAATCTTGTGAAGAATGGATTTTCCGGACCAATTTACACCACACCAGCAACCGTTGATCTGTGTGAAGCCATGTTGCAGGATTCGGCTTTTATACAGGAAAAGGACGCGTTATTTATCAACAAGCGTAAGGCCAGGCGGCAAACGATCGGCGTGGAAGACACGCAAGAAGAAGTTCAGCCGCTGTACACAATTGAAGATGCAAAAAAAGCCATCGCCTTGTTTCGTAGTGTGAAACTACACACACCCACAGAAGTGGAAGGGGTGAAGTACACAACGTTTGAGGCAGGCCATATGCTTGGTTCCACGGCGATGAAGTTGGAAACGGAAAACACGACACTGATTTTTTCTGGCGATGTGGGCCGCAAAGGGCTCCCGATTATTCGCGATCCGGAATTGATGCCTGTAGCCGATCATTTAATTATGGAAAGCACCTACGGCGACCGTCTACATAAAGACGAGGGTGCTGTTACGGAGAAGCTGGCGGGGATCATCAACCGAACGGTGAACCGCGGTGGTCGAATTATTGTTCCATCCTTTGCCGTTGGTCGTGCGCAGCAATTGGTGGTTCTACTTCACGAATTAGCGAAGCACAACAAGATCCCCACGATTCCGATTTTTGTCGATAGCCCCCTTGCTGTGAATGTCACCGAAGTATTTCGTAAGCACGAAGAATGTTTCGATGACGAGATTCGCGAAGAGTTCCGCAATGTGGCCGATCCTTTCGGATTCAGCAATCTTCGTTACATCCGATCCGTGGATGAATCAAAAGCATTGAACGATCTGAAAGGGTCGTATTTGGTGATTGCCGCCAGTGGCATGTGCGAAGCAGGGCGCGTGTTGCATCATCTGCGGAATGGAATTGGTGACGCGAAGAATACTGTTCTTATCACCGGATTCCAGGCTGAGAACACTTTAGGTCGGAAGATTTTGGAAGGTCAAACCGAGGTGAACATTTTCGGCGAGCCGACGGTGGTACGGGCCGAAATAGAACGCATCAACGAACTTTCCGGCCATGCCGATCAGCGGGAACTGCTGACGTGGATGCAACCGATAGTTACACCAAGGCTGAAATCTGTTTACCTTGTGCATGGCGAACCAATGCAGCAAGAGGCCTTGAAGAAGGCTATTGAAGCGATGTACAGGGTGCCAGTGATTATCCCGAAGCGTGGCGATAGCTTTAGTCTTTAAGCTGAATTTCCGAAGTTCTCGCTGGCTTCAAAAGTGGGGAAGGACAGGCAGGGATGCCTATCCCACTCACTTCGTCTAATCGGTGACGCGGGAAGCACGCAAGGCCAAGCCGCGGGCCACTGAAGTAAATTCGTTGCCTGCCTGAATTTTCCCAGCACCGAAGCGAGTCTCGAAAATTCGTCGTACTGCAGGGACGAACGATGAACCGCCAGTGAGAAAAATGCGATCAATGGAATCGAAGGCTACCTTCGACTTCACCATCAGCCGGTCCACGCACATTTCAATGGATTGCAATTCATCGGCAATCCAACTTTCAAAATCCGCCCTGGCGACCCGCGCGCGAATCTCCACGCCGCTTTGATCAAATTCAAAAATAGCCGATTCAAACGCGGAGAGCTGTAGCTTGGTGGCCTGCACCGCCTTGTGAAGTTGAAACCCTAAGTCTGCCTCAACAAGATCAATCAACGCTTCAATACGCTCCGGTTCCACGGCCTGCACCCGAACACTTTGCAGCATGCGCAGCGTATCTTTATTACGGAGCAAGGAAAGATGATGCCAGCGTTCCAGTTTGTTATAAACCCAACTGGGCACTGGCAACATTTTCTGAAGGGAACGGATTTGGGTACCAAGTCCAAGTGCTGGCGAAACCAGGTTACGGACAATCTTGGCGTCGAAGGCATCACCGGCCAAACCAACGCCTTCGTTGCCCAACAGACTTTTTCCTCGACGAGCCATATTGCGATACGTTGGCCCAACACGGAGCAACGAAAAATCACTGGTACCGCCTCCGAAATCGCCGATCAAGATCAGCTCATCATGATCCAGCGTAGATTCGTAATGATAGGCCGCCCCCATCGGTTCCAGTTCGAAAACAACTCGACCGAATCCAGCAAGCTTTAAGGCCTCACGCAGCCGACCCAGCGCATATTCATCGTCTTCTTTGGAGCTGGAAGAAACAAAGCGCACCGGCCTGCCAACAACCACGGTGTCGATTTTAGCCGAGCACTGTCTCTCCGCTTCAATGCGGATATCGCGCAGAATAGCGGCAATCAATTCTTCTAAACTAAAAGCTTTGTTGAACACTTCCGTGGCGATCAGAGTCCTTGACGCCAGAAACGATTTCATGGACTGAATCAACCGACCTTTGGTGTCCGTAGAAAGGTAGCGCTCCATTCCACGAGGCCCGCTATAGCTTTTGATTGTCGATCGGCCAGCGATCTTTTCCATTTCTAAATAGAGCAGGGATCGGTAGGATTCCGTCAATCCAGAATCGCTGGCAAAGCTTGCCAATTGAGGAATGCCTTCAGTGCCGATCCAGGCGATTGAACTGTTTGTAGTGCCAAAATCAAGGCCGATGGCAGCGGTCATGCGGTCTTGGTTTCTTCCATCATGTCAAAGAACAAATCAATATCCTGGGGCCTTGTATGAATGTGGGTAGCAATGCGCATCCGTTCCGATTGCATGATCCAGATTTTCTTCTTGCCGCAGGCTGCGGAAAAGCGCTTGAAGTGATCGGTGGTCATTTGAAAGGAGACAAGGGAACCAAACATGCGGTCGTTATCAGGGGTCAACATCTTCAAGTATGGCAGTTTGTTTGCCCTGTCAAACGCCTGGCGGGCCAACTGATGAATGCGGTTGTAAATCCGATTGGGACCAATGGCATTGGCAAAATCGAGCCCCGACATCATCCCCTCAAAAACTGCTCTATTGTTGGTGCCCATCATCATAAAACGCGCTGCTTTCAAATCTTTATTCTTCCAGGCGTCCGTTGTGATAGATGGCCACAAGCGATCCTGCATCTCTTCCCGGATATAGAGAAGCCCACAACCAGCGGGTGCGAACAACCATTTATGAGGACTGCCTGCCATAAAATCGCAACCCAGGTCATGCATATCCACTGGAATTTGACCGTGCATGTGAGCGCCGTCCACTAGCGTCATGACTCCTTTTGCACGAGCAGCAGCGCAGATTTCTTTCACTGGAAGAATGAGCCCGGTAGTAGTAGTGATTCCAGAAAAACTGAGTATACGAGTTCGCGGGCCGATGGCTGAGATCAACAGGTCGGCAAGCTGTTCTGCATTGCGGGGAGGCAGTGGAAGCACAACCGTTTTAATCACCACGCCGTGACGTGCTTCGCGAACGAACCATCCACCTTTCCCGGAAGGATGCTCCTGATCAGTCATGATGACTTCGTCACCAGCAGCCAAGTCCAAACCTGCGGCTACCGTGCTCATCGCTTCGGTGGCATTGTGCATCAGGGCCAGTTCTTCTTTCTTACATCCGAACTGTTTAGCAAACTTTTCACGATGCGCATCGAGAGTTTCGTATCCCCAACGCGGATATCCATCCACTTCCAATGAAGCAGATTTTTCCTGATACTCAACCATCGCCGATACCACTGGTTTAGGGGCAACTCCCAGGCTCCCGTTGTTCAGGTAAGCTCTCCAATTCGGCAACAGGAACTGTTCATCACGAATAGCTCGCCAGTAGCTTTCTGGAGCCGATTCCGCCAGTGCAGCGCTAGGTAATGGAGGCGATTTCAGGTTGATGGCTAAGGCAGGCACGCCGAACATTGCGGCAAGGACGTTCCTTCTATCTAAAGTCATGATCAATTCTGAGTATACAGGCGTGGTAATATCCTGTTTCGTGAAGCTTCTATTTGCATTCCTCCCCATAGTGGTCTTGGCCGCCGGTGAAGACGCCCCAACTCTATTTGCGGCACACTGTAAAAGTTGTCATCAAGAAGGGAATGTGACGCGCGCGCCGCTTCCTGAAACTATGAAATCGAAGCCGCCTGCCTATATCCTGGCTGCGCTTGAAACCGGTTCAATGCGGCCTCAGGCTATGCCGTTGAGTAGTGAACAGAAACTGTTGTTAGCGAATTATTTGGGTAGTGCAGAAGGTGCAAAAGTGAGCATGACGGGCTTCTGTTCTGCGGGAACTCCGGCACTCACAGATTCCACATTTTGGAACGGTTGGGGTGTGGATGCAAAGAACACCAGGTTCCAACCAGTCGACCAAGCCAAGCTGACCTTAGCAGATCTTCCTAAGCTGAAACTGAAGTGGGCATTTGGATTTCCGCAAGCGATTTCGGCATTTGGACAAGCCTCCCTAGTTGGCGGAAAACTCTATTTGGGCAGTGAAAGTGGCACTATTTATGCACTCAATGCAAAGACAGGGTGCATCTACTGGACGTTTAAAGCGCCAGCCGTAGTGCGCACGGCCATCACGATTGCGGGCACAACGCACAATCGTTACGTGGCTTATTTTGGGGACAATCAAGCCAATGTATACGCGTTGGATGCCGAAACTGGTAAGCAATTATGGAAGACGAAAGTGGACGAACATCGGCTAGCTAGAGTCACTGGATCGCCGAAGTTGTATGAAGACCGCATCTATGTTCCTGTATCGAGTGTAGAGGAAGTTTCACCGGGCAATCCTAAGTACGAATGCTGCACATTTCGTGGCAGTGTTGTTGCACTGGATGTGGAAACAGGCAAGGTGGCATGGAAAACTTTCATGGTTCCGGAAGATCCTACGCCAAGAAAGAAGAACTCCGCGGGCACGCAATTATATGGCCCATCGGGTGCTGCTGTTTGGATGTCACCAACGATCGACGTGAAGCGCAAAGCGCTGTATATAGGGACTGGAAATGGATATTCCGATCCTGACACAGCCTATTCCGATTCCATCCAGGCACTGGAATTGAAAACAGGCAAGCGCCTCTGGGTTAAACAATTCACCAAAGGGGATGGTTGGAATTTTGCCTGCATCAATCCCAATAAATCGAGTTGCCCGGACGTATCGGGACCTGATGTGGATTTCGGCGCTTCCCCGATTCTGGTGTCGACATTGACGGGCAAGGATCTACTGATTGTCGGGCAAAAATCAGGAGTAGTTCATGCGCTGGACCCCGATGCCAGTGGAGCCATCCAGTGGCAAACCCGCATCGGCAAAGGTGGTTCGTTGGGTGGGATTCAATGGGGGATGGCTGCTGATAAATCGAAACTTTATGCAGCGTTAAGTGACTGGACCCCAGGCAAGCCTGAACTGGAAGGTGGATTGTTTGCGCTGCAAATTGAGACGGGGGAAAAGGTATGGCACACCCCAGCACCATTGCCCGATTGCAAAGGCATCCCCAATTGCAGCGCCGCGCAGATGTCGCCAGTGACGGCCATGGCTGGAGTTATTTTCTCTGGTTCGATGGATGGGCACTTGCGCGCGTACGATTCCGACTCAGGGAAAACGGTTTGGGATTTCGACACGTGGAAAGAATTCCAGACGGTGAACGGAGTGAAGGCCAAGGGCGGATCACTTGGCGGCGGCGCAGGTCCAGTCGTTGTTGGGGGCATGCTATTTGTGAGCAGCGGCTACGGGTCACTAGCTGGGATGCCAGGGAACGTGCTGCTGGCGTTTGATGTTAATTAATTGCTAATCCTTCGATAGGATTCGTTCGGAAGTCTAAGTGTGCGCCCTTTTTGTCCACTACTCATCCCAAATATCCAAAAACTTCCTACAACTCGCCAATCCCTGGTCGATAAAGAACAACAGTGTCCCTGCGGTATCCGGCCACCTCGACTACCGAGATTTGCGAAAAGGATGTTTTCATGAAGTATTTTATTGATAGTTTTTGGCTCTTGATGGCACGGTCCTACACTGTAGCAAGAGTCCGCATGGGCATGACCCTACTGATGTTCGCGATGATTGCGAATACGGTCTACGGTTTCAGCTTAACTTCGACGCCATCCACCGTGACACTTTCGTGCACAACCACCGGTGGACCGGGCACGGCCGCAACCATTGTCATTAAACCGGTAACGCTGCTCACGGGCATCAATACCTTGGCTGTAACTCTGGGCACCTTGCCCCCTGGCGTGGTGGCTGTAACAACGCCATCCAATCAAACCTTGAGTACCACCAATCAGGCTGCTGGAATCACTTATACCCTTAACTACGCGGCAGGGTGTGCCGGTGCTACTGCGGGATCCGGTGCGCCTACTTTCCGCGTGAATGCTGCTGGAACTGCAGATGTCACGGTGACGGCGAATACGACGGTTACAGCCTCGGCAAGTGCTCTTGTGGCATCCCCAATTTCAGCCACGATTACTTGCGTTAAGAACGGAAGCGTTTATACGCCTGGACCAGCAAAGACTGT
>JAYWBH010000142.1:0-7130 GCA_043781815.1 Bryobacterales bacterium
CGCGACGTCACAAAGCTGGAAGCGATCAAGGCTCCCTTCAATCGCATGAGCTACGACGATGCCGTGAAGAAGCTGCAATCGCTAGGCAGCGAAATTCAATGGGGCGGCGATTTCGGCAACACCGATGAGACATTGTTGACTGCGGATATGGATCGGCCAGTGCTGGTGGATCGTTACCCGGCGGAGATCAAGGCCTTCTATTTTGAGCACGACCCGGATAGACCAGAACTAGCGCTAGGCGTGGATTTGATCGCGCCAGAAGGTTACGGCGAAGTAATCGGCGGCGGCCAGCGTGTATCAGATTTAGAGACGTTGAAGAAGCGCTTGGATGATCACGGTTTGCCGCACGAGGCGTTCGGCTGGTACTTGGATTTACGCAAATTCGGCGGTGTGCCACATGCTGGATTCGGGATGGGAGTGGAGCGGTTTACTGCATGGATGTGCGGGACCGAGCATATTCGGGAGACAATCGCATTTCCACGAATGCTGTATCGGACAAGGCCGTAAAATTCGTTGCCGTCGATTGTTGTACCTCGATCGCCCCTCTTGGAATCTGTAAATTGCTGACCTGTATTTGGGCATCAATCTCAGGATTACTCGAAGGATAGAAGCCCATCTTCTACAAACTTCTTTCTTGCAGTCGCTCGATTTCGATTCATCACAAACTTGGCAAGGGCGGAATGGCCGTTTAAGCAAAAGTAATAGGACATATCTTCGGGGAGTGGACCATCGTAGATGCTTAATGGCCGATCCGATGTTTGAAGCCGGACCTGACGATCTTCATTGTCCCAACATAACTGACAAAATGGTCCGTCGTCCTTTGTCCAATAAGCAAAGTCAGCAAATTTCATTTCGCCACGCTGTTTTGATTGGGACTCGAGGACTCGTATCCTATCTTTAAGATTGTTGATTTCTTCTTTCGCATTGACTAGTGAGTCCTTTGCTTCTCCAATATAGTCGTAGAGTTCACCAATACGACCAGCAATCTCATCTGGTTTGACGTCCCCCGATTTTAGGCGTTCCTTGATTACTTTGAGTAGATTGTATCCGGCATTGGTTGCAGAGATGCCGCTGAAAACAGTTCCTGCACTCATTGGGTCCATAGGGGGATTTTATCAGCTTTCTTTTTTCGTTGATGGAGAAGAGGGATTGTATAAACACAAGCACCAAGCCGATTGGTTGGCAAGGCCTACAATGATATGTTGTATACATCTACCCTAATACGCTATACTGCTAGCATGCCCTTTCATATTCGCAGTAACGAAGCGGATCAGGCCTTGCGGGAACTCCAGACCCTCACTGGCGAAAGCCTGACTGAAGCGGTCAGGAAGGCCATCCAGGAGCGGTTGGATCGTGAAAAAGCCCGTCGGAACTTTCAAGACGATGATCCGTTAATGGGAATGGCCGAAATCTGGGAACGACTGAAATTGGTCCCAATCCTTGATACGCGCACGGACGACGAAATCCTAGGATACGGACCTGACGGTCTACCCAGTTAAATGGTAATTGATACCTCTGCTCTGATTTGCATTATTAACAGTGAACCAGAAGCCGAAAGTTTTTTGCGTTTGATCCATGCGGATCAGCGCAGATTGATCTCAGTTGTATCTATCGTTGAAGCTGGAATCGTACTTGAAAAGCGATTCGGATCCACCGGCAGTCGGGAATTAGAAAATGCGATTCACAGGCTGAAATTATCTGTGGAGACGGTAGATCAAGAACAAGGGCGTGCTGCTCTCTTGGCATTTTGGCGATTCGGAAAAGGCCTGCATCCCGCAGGGCTCAATTTTGGTGATTGCTTCACCTACGCACTTGCCCGTACTACATCGGAGCCTTTATTGTTCAAGGGAAACGATTTTTCCAAGACTGACTTGCGACCAGTACATTTCTTGAATTAGCGATCAATGAAAACTTCCACTATAGCCATCCTCGGCGTGCCCATGGACCTTGGTGCTGGGCGTCGTGGTGTCGATATGGGTCCATCGGCGATCCGTGTTGCTGGCATTCAATCTCGGCTCATCGAACTTGGGTACAAAGTAGAAGACTGCGGCAACGTGGCGGTTCAACTTCCAGAGAACTCGCAAGAAGGGTCTAAGCGCGCACGATTCTTAGCCGAAATCACGGCCACCTGCGAACGTTTACGAGATCAGGTAGCAACCATTGCCGGTCAGAAGAAATTTCCAGTCATACTCGGTGGCGATCATTCCATTGGCGCTGGAACAGTGGCTGGCATGGCTGTTCACATGCGTTCTAAAAATGCAAAACTGGGCCTGATTTGGGTGGATGCCCATGCCGATATGAACACTCCGGCAACGTCGCCATCGGGCAATGTTCACGGTATGCCGCTGGCTTCCATTTTAGGAATGGGCCCAAATTCATTGACTAAACTTTCTGGCGTAGTGCCAATGGTGAACCCTAAAAACACCGTGCTGGTGGGCATCCGCGATGTAGACATCCACGAACGTCCGCAAGTGAAACGGAGTGGCATGCGCACTTTCACCATGCGCGATATTGATGAACGTGGCATGACCGCAGTTATGAAAGATGCCATCGCCCACGCCAGTGAAGGGACGGCGGGTATTCACCTTTCCTTCGACATGGATTCGCTTGATCCCAGTGAGGCTCCTGGTGTGGGAACGCCCGTCCGTGGTGGGCTCAGTTATCGGGAAGCGCACTTGGCCATGGAAGTTGCTGGCGATTCCGGAAGTCTGGTTTCCCTTGAAATAGTAGAAGTGAATCCAGTGTTGGATGAACGGAACCGGACAGCGCTATTGGCCGTCGAACTGGTTACTTCAGCATTAGGAAAGAGGATTTTGTGAAATTACGCGTAGCAGTAGTGTATGGCGGACGTAGCGGAGAACATGAAATTTCATTGCGCTCCGCAGAAACAGTCATCAAATCGCTGGACCCGGAACGATACAAAATTCTGCATTACTTCATTGATAAGGAGGGCCGCTGGAAGCCCCGGTCCATTATTCCCGAACCAAACGGCAACCCCGAAATAGACGTGGTGTTTCCAGTTCTTCACGGAACCTTCGGGGAAGATGGAACCATTCAAGGCTTGTTTGAAATGGCCGGACTTCCATATGTCGGATGCGGCGTACTGGCATCATCATTAGCGATGGATAAGGAAATGGCCAAGCGTGTCTTGGCTGGTCATGGAGTACCCACAGCGGAATATGTCACCGTGTTTCGCGAGAACCTTGACCCCAAACCAGCGCTGGAACAATTGCCCTTTCCCATGTTCGTCAAGCCCGCCAACTTGGGATCGTCAGTAGGGATTACCAAGGTTCGTAATGAAGCGGAACTGCGGGCTGGGTTAGTGGAGGCTGCGCAGTATGATCGCAAGGTGATTGTGGAACGCGGCATCATCGGCTTAGAACTGGAAACAGCAGTGCTGGGTAACGATTCGCCCCAAGCCACCATTCCCTGCCAGATCATTCCCTCGCGCGATTTCTACGATTACGAAGATAAATATTTATTGGATAAAGCGCGCATTGTATTGCCTGCGCCCATTGGCGATGCGAAGACCGAAGAGCTTCGCACCATGGCCGTGAAGGCTTATCAGGCGCTGGGCTGCGAAGGTATGGCCCGGGTGGATTTTTTGCTGGAAGAAGCCAGCGGAAAATTATACGTCAATGAAGTAAACACAATCCCCGGCTTTACGTCTATCAGCATGTATCCCAAAATGTGGGGCAACATGGGTTTGCCCATCACCGAATTAGTAGACCGGTTGATCGCGCTTGCCCTGGAACGTGACCAGTCAAAGAAAGCCACGAAGTACACAAAATAATTCATGCTTGCCGCACTCCCACTCCTACTCGCGTTTTTTCAGGAAGAAAACCTTGCCCGTTCGGTGAAGACTTTCATTGACGTCTACGCCACCGTGGAGCGCGAAGCTGCAGACCCCATTGACCCCAAGAAAGCCTTTTATGAAGGTGTGCTTCCGGGTGCCATGCGCAGGCTGGATCCGCATTCCGTTTTCTTCGACCCTGATCAATTCGAGCAGTTGAAGCAGATGCAGAAGTCCACCAGCAAGGGTTTCGGCAGCGTGGTAAGTGTGTTGCCCGGACGGGTGATTGTGTTGCAAACCCAACCAGGCAGCCCTTCTGGCCGCAGCGGCATTTCCGCTGGCGATGAAATTCTGGCCATCAACAATATTCGTCTGGACTATCTGGATATGGATCAGTTGGTGCAAGTGCTGAGCCAATCGAAACAGAGTCCAGCTCAATTAGTTGTGCGACGACCAGGGAACGCGCGTCTACTCGACTTCACCTTGACGCCACAGGAAATGCAGGCACCGTCCGTGGAGCGGGCTTTCTTATTGCGTCCCGGCGTGGGTTATGTGCGCGTAGGAAGTTTCGATGAGGATACAGGCAAGCTGATTCATGACGCGATTGAAAAGCTAGGCGGAGCAAAGTTGAAAGGCTTGGTGCTGGACTTGCGCAACAATCCTGGCGGCGTTTTGCAAGAGGCCATCAAGACCGCTTCACTGTTTTTGAATGCTGAACAAAAAGTGCTTTCAGCCAAGGGTCGCAAAGTGGCCGATCAGGAAATGAACGTGCCCAATGGCAATGTTCCCTATACCTTTGCGGTGAGTATTTTGATCAACGCTAAGAGCGCCAGTTCATCAGAAATCGTCGCAGGTGCGGTGCAGGATCACGACCGCGGCACTGTGATTGGTGAAACAAGTTATGGCAAAGGATTGGTGCAGAATGTGTTCCCCTTGTCCCAACAAACTGGAATCGCTCTGACCACGGCTTACTACTACACGCCCAGCGGCCGTTCCATTCAAAAGGTGCTTACGGGTTCGGCGATTGAACAAACCACAGCTTCCACCGGTGGTAATTATAAGACCGATGCCGGTCGACTCGTAAAGGGTGGCGGAGGCATTCAACCCGACATTGAAGTGCAGCCCGAAGGTATGACCCGTCTGCGCATGGCCCTTGATGCCACTGGTTCATTTCCCAACTACGCCACAGAGTTTTTAAAGCAACGGCCGGCACCAGTGGTTGGAGATAAGTTTCGTGTCAGCGCTATCACCTTGGATCGATTTCGAGTTTGGCTGACCGGTCGCGAAATTCAACCGGGTTTGAGCGACTGGTCAAAAGATAGTGATTGGATTGGACATCGTTTGACACAGGAAATTGTCAATCAATCTTTAGGTGTTGAAAAGGGCGATGAAGTGGAAGCCGAACGTGACACCGCTATCCTGGCTGCACTTCGAGCCATGAAATTGGAATAATAAGTAGTGCCCAACTTATCCTTAACTCCCCTCCTGTTCACGATTGCCATCTTCCCCGCCCTGGCCGCCGATAATAATTGGCCTCAGTTCCGTGGTCCTGCAGCCAGCGGCGTGGGCAATGGAACAACGCTTGAAAAGTGGAATGGTGAATCCGGCGAAAATGTTTTATGGAAAACGCCCGTTCCCGGCTTGGGACATTCCAGCCCAGTGATTTGGGGAGATCGTATTTTCCTTACAACTGCCGTTTCAGCAAGCGGTGAGGCATCTTTGAAAGTGGGCCTATATGGCGACATTCAGCCCGTGGAAGGGGAAGGTAAACAAAGTTTCGACGTGCTGTGTCTGGATCGTAAAAGTGGCAAATTACTGTGGAAACGGACAGCGTTCAGTGGTCAACCGAAAATCAAGCGGCATACCAAGTCCACTCATGCCAACCCCACTCCGGCTACCGATGGGAAGGTCCTGGTGGTCTCATTCGGATCGGAAGGCTTGTACGCTTACGATTTCAGCGGCAAGCTTTTATGGCAGAAAGATCTGGGTGTGTTGGACGCGGGCTTCTACCAAGTTCCTAGCGCGCAATGGGGCTATGCCACGTCGCCCATCATTCACGATGGCATGGTGTTGATCCTCGCTGATGTGCAGAAAGATTCCTTCCTGGCAGCATTTGACGTGCAGACTGGCAAGCAGCTTTGGCGTACCAGTCGACAAGATGTGCCAACATTCGGTAGCCCGGCCATTGCACCCTACACTGCGAATGGAGCCAATGGGCAACAAGTAGTTGTGAATGGATGGAAGCAATCCGGCGGGTACGATTTGAAGACAGGCAAGCAATTGTGGACGCTGAAGGGCGGTGGCGATATCCCAGTTCCCACACCGGTGATTGGCAACGGCATGATTTTGCTTACCAGCGCCCATGGTTCCGACCGTCCCATTTTCGCGCTCAAAACTGATGCCGTAGGAACGATTACGCCTGAAAGTCCAAGCGTTGTATGGAAGCAGGAAAAAGCTGGGAACTATATGCAGACGCCCTTGCTGCACAATGGCATTGGCTACTTCTGCTTGGATAGCGGCGTGTTCAGCGCCTATCAATTGGCCACAGGAGAACGGCTTTTTCAAAAACGTTTGGGGGGCGGGACGTCTGGCTTCAGCAGTTCTGCAGTGTCCGCTGGCGGCAAGTTATACGTCACCAATGAAGAAGGACATACTTATGTTTTGGCGCTTGGGCGCGAGTATCAACTGCTGGGTGAAAACGATTTGGGTGAAACTGTAATGGCATCTCCAGCCATCGCCGACGGGGTTCTGTACTTCCGTGGACGCAACAATATTTTCGCTATCGGCGCAAAGAAGTAGCCTGTCGCCAGGCAGTCGCAAACTCTGTATTCGTGTTCAGCAGAATGTCAGCAATCGCCTGCCGATCTGCCGACGTTACCTTTGCATAAGCGGCAGCATGATCCTTGCCCGAAAGTATTTCAGCCAGGCGGGCGTATAGATGCTGCTTCACCGGCTTGGGAATTGCTGCCAACGCATCGGAGTAAATCAGGTAACTACACGGATAGCGGAACATGCGAGTGCGCAGGTCAAATTGGCGCAGCGAACGGCCCTTAGAATCCCTGGTGCCGAGCTTTTCAAATTCGGCAGCAAACTTTGTTGAGCCTGAGATGGGCCCTTTCAGCGGAGCCTCATCAATGAATAACAGATAGCGCAATAGCTCTTCTATCTCTGCAGCCAGCGGAGAAGCTTCGACGTGCAGCAGGTACTCCGGGTCTTGATTCGAATCATATTGCAGGCGCCCTAGCAGATTGTGCAAGCGCACTTGATGTTCCAGCACCATCAGGGCCACAACATCGCTATCCGGCGTCAGATAACGGTCTGAGTGGAAATGGTTGGC
>JAYWBH010000143.1:0-7111 GCA_043781815.1 Bryobacterales bacterium
TTTGTTTCTCCTGTCCATCCCTGAATCGTGTCATTCAGGGGCTACAGGTGGGCCAGTTCAGACGATCAAAGTGGGCCAGTTGAGATGAGCGAACTCAAGTCTCGAAGTTTGGTGGTTTGCTGGGCTAGAGCTCCCAGTTTGCTCGCCACCGCGCTAGGCTTTGTCGGCCCGCGTGGTTCGCGGCAAGAGAAAGAAACTGCGGTTGGCCGATGTGCTTAAGCAGGCGGGCGAGAAGGCAGACTATGTTGAATCGTTCGAATGAACAGAATGCCCGTTAGCGGCAATCCAAAAGAAGGTGGGAAATCTTAATTCGTCCCAAGTCGGCAGATATTCGCTCGTGACAGGAGTCTATGACCTCTTCCAGGCCGACAGTGGACCAACCTGGTGACGAGATCTCCTCGTCTTTGCACGCATGAAAGTCTGCACCATCCTTCGTAAGACGGTCAGCGAGCTTACCTCGCCAGTCTGCGCATCCCTGGGTCTGCACGTACCCAAGCATCCCGGCGGACGGCCAGACTGACGCGTAGGTTCCACTCAGGAACATGCCGAGGCCGTTGGCCCCAACATACTTCCCCAAGGAGTCCGAGCGGTACAACCGCTTTGCTTCAACATGGAATCTTGGCCGAGGCCCCCTACGAGCTTCAACAAATTCTATATCGATTCTTGGCCTCTTCTTTCCGAGGCGCTCCGCTTGATCGTTTTGGGGCGGGTCATCAAGAACAACGAGATGATCCATCCAAGGCTCTGCATCTTCCGATTCGATCACCTCCTTCGCCCGTTTTACGATCAACCCGGTGATCGAAGGCTCTTCCTGGTTCGCCAGAGAGGACCCGCTGAGATCGCCATGCGCTCGGACGAGGACGGCGAGGCAGTTGTGCACAAAGGCCGGGCGATACAAATCGCTTTGCTGTTGCCCAGGATTTGGAGTCACTAGACCGCCCCTTCCACCGGCAGCGTTTCGCCCGCACCGAGGGAATCGGCAATGATTTCGCGTGCATCAACGATGGCCTGCGTCTGTGTCCAATGCATACGCTGCAGAGGTTTCAGTATGTAGGTCCGCGAGCCTTCATAAACACGCAAATTCCTGTTGAAATAGAGCCATTGCGCCCTGTGTTCGATTAGGCGTGATCGTGTATCAGTCATCAATTTGGCCTCGGCAGTTGATGCGTTCAACACCACAACGGGCCGCTGACCATCCGTCCCATTCAGGAGATCAATTCCGATCAGTCCGGATTCGTTCCCGGTCAAAACCTCGACTTTATGGCGCGTGCGAGTCGATCCACTTACGAAGCTGTCCAGTTCATCACGAAGAACACGAGAGTACGCCATTTGCTCATCGCGCGTTGGCTTCCCAACGGCTTGAGGTGCCGTTTTTCCACGCGTCAACCCGAATCGAACATGGACCAAATCGTGAACGGCGGCGCGACCGCGCGAGGATAACTTCAGACTACTGAACGTGAGATCATTCAACTCCTTGACGAGATCTGGCTCATTAAAATCGCTACGATCACCACATCCCTGAGTGATCTTGAGGTACAGACTGTCCCACTCGCTGAGGTCCGAAGAGTCATCAAAGGGGACGGGCAAGCCACGCAAGGCCTTGAGAGTGTTGACCGATTTCAGAATTCCCGCCTGAGTGGTCGTCAAAAATTGTTGATAGGTAACGAAGTCCGAATTGAGGTAAAGGGCCATGGCCTTCAATAGGCTACGGTTGCCCAACGGCGAAACGACGCCAATCTGCCGCGCAGGAACGACGATGAATTCCTCAGTGTAGACGCTGAAGTTCCTTGAGGCACCGACGAGCACATGCGGTGCAGCCGATACGGCCATTGGAAGTTCAAAGCGTCCATCACGAGTTGAGACAGCGGTAGCAGCTATGTGGACCAGCGCCTCCTGCGGAAACCGATAAAGGAATCGTCGCATTTTGAGCGGCTTCACGTCTAACGTCCATCTACCCGCAAGCTCGTCATGCTGTTCAGTGCCACTCGTCCCATTGGGGCGAAGTTGTAGTCCTTCGGAGATCTTTAGGACACCGGCGTCTTCAAGTTGGCCGACGGTTTTGAACCGCTTGGCAATGCTGGAGAGGAGTTTCCCATCGATCGGTGAACCCCACATCGCGATTTTCCACGGCAATGCAGATCCGTCCGCAACATCGCGGTATTCAACAACCGAAAGGTCACTTGAGTTGACAACGATGCACCAAACGTCCTGCCGACTCCTTGCTGTGCCTGTCTGGTTCGAAGGTTGATTCGCAATCAACGGCGAGAAAGTCTCTATCGCAGCATTCGGCGACGTTGCTTCCAAGGAATAGAACAGTGCCGCCGCCGGAAGAGTGGCACGTCCCGCGAACAGCACATCGGCCAAATTTGCAAAGTTTGCCACCGACCATAGGTTTAGGCCTTGGAGGAATGCCTTGCGGAAGCCGGTTGACTCATACTTGAAGAGAGTCATGGCCGGAAGAAGCAAAGCCGCTGATCCACCGGTACCCAGGACCTCAGCGGAGCGCCATGCGAAGGCCTCTGCAAGCTGGTTGCCACCGACAGGACGCGTGGCCTTGTTCGCCGCCATCCAATTCCAAGCTGGCTTATCTAAACTATCAATCTGGCCGGACTTCAGGTCTTTCCAGGGAGGATTGCCAACGATCCATTGAAAGGGTCGCTTCTGGGCCTCGACGTACCACTTGGCTTGGTCGTCGAACGCATTCGCGCGAAAGATATTTCGGTCCCGAAGCGCCGGGAGTTTCCAGGTCGTCTTGGTCAGGTCTGGAGGATTGACATAATCCAGCAGGGTCAGCACCAAGCTTAGTTCTGCTATCTGGCATGCATCTTCGTCAACGTCCACTCCAAACACGTTGTTTCTAAGCAGCGAGCCAAGTTCAGCGGGTGACAGCCGACGTCCCAATTCCTGCCTTCTCCGTTCGATCAGCTTGCGGTAGCACTGCACCAGAAAGGCACCGGACCCACATGATGGATCGAGCACCCTCATTCCCGGCTTCAGTGGCATCCGAGAATCGAGCCGATCCAGCATGAAATTCACCAGTGGAACGGGCGTGTAGTATGCTCCCCGGGCCTTTCCCTGCGACTCGCCATCTGTGTTGACTGTGGCGTGCAGGAATTGCTCATAGATCACTGACAGCGTCTCGATCGGGATGAAAGAAAAGTCGTAAATATCGAAGAGCGGAAGCTGCCCTGAAATTGTCTCTGAACCCTGGAACACGGACGCTATCTTGCGGATTTTTTCTGCCCCAAATTCTCGGATCTTACTCGAGGGAATTGGGAAGACCGAGCCATTGAGCCACTCATCTACGTGACGAACAAGGTCCACAAATGCATTTAGTTTTGCGTCGTGTCCAAAGACGGTTGATGGATGGATGCCCCATTCATCCAAACGGGCGTCGGACAAGATGTGACGCTGACGGAGGTACTGAAGATAGACAAACTTTCCGATCATGGCATGGGCCAGTTGCCGGTCATGCACACCTTCGGAATCAAGCCATCGGTCCAATTCACGTAGGTTGCCGAGTAGCTGCCAGTCCACGCGTTTCTCTGGAGTGACGGCGACTCCAAGATCGTGCCAGATACTTCCGTTGTCAACCGATTTGGCGTAGATTGGACCCAGCTTAGTTGCGATATCGCCGAAGTTTTCGAGCACACGCAACGCACCCGCTGAAACATCGCTGCTTGGAGTACGGTCGTATTGGAAGCCTGGATACAGGCGAACCCAGCCGCGGCTTACAACCAATAAGAACGGTGCGGCATTTTGGTTCCAGACCTTCCGATGGATCTCGCGGGCCTGCTCCTCTGAGTCCGCCTCACATACATACACAACAGGAACGCTGCCGCGAGACTTCTCGTAGGACGCGCCGTTTAAGACGTAGGCGCCTTGAAGGTTGCAATCCGTCTGTGCCTTCCGAAAGACGTGCCCGAAGTCACGGTCCGTCTCAAGGGCCTTTCCTCGAAGAAAATTTGGCGATTGATCGTAACCCAGAGAATTAAGGATGGCGTTGAGTTCCATGTTCGTCACTTGGCTAGCTAGCGAGCTTCTAACCGTTTACAAATCCCTGCGTTAGGTCTGATCCGAGCTTCCGTATTGCAGCGAGACGTTGATTGATTGTCGCCCTCGCCACGTAACCCGATTCCGCAAGCTCCCGCAGAAGCAAACGGTCGCATTCCCGTTCAACGTATATTTTCCAACAATCGAGAAATTTGGAAAGCAGCTTGGTGTTGGTGTTCGTCAACCGCCCAAGAACCGACGCAACTAACCCATCGACGATCTCGATACCATGCAGTTCCACGAGCGGCAACTATAACATAACTAGGACTATGAATGGCGAAGAAAAGAAGAATTAGGACTACGGCTCATCATCACAAATGCGGAGCTTTCGCGGCCCACCACTAACCAGTATTCCGTCGAGATCCACCGGAGTCGCGGCCATTCCATGTTAAGCATGCATTCGCATGTCACCGCAAATCCGCAGCCCCACACTCCTCATGAAGCCTTCGACTTCGGGTGTTCTCGCCGGGTGGGTAAGTCATCGACCAGCACGAGGCCTATCATTCAGCTTACCCAATTACGCAACACTCTCCAGAAACTTCACTACCGCTTCCGCCTCACTGCCGCCTTTTTTAGCGTGGACGATGAGTGGGATCTTGTGCGGGCCTGCTACCTTGTGAATGCCAGGGAAAGCCGTGCACGCTGCTTTGACGATTTCCAACTTACCCAACATGGCTGCCGCAAACACATCCATCCGGGCGCCTTTTTCTAACAACAATTGGGCAATGTCCCGTCGACCCATATGCGACGCACCGCCCAATGCTGTTTCGAAATCGCCGCCACCCCAATCCCAAGTCGCGTTGATCAGCATCGGCTGTGCGGTCAACATGGTCTGCGTCTTTTCCAGACTGCCATGGGCCGCTACCACGAAATCTTTCACCAGAGTTGTGTCAATCGCCGGGCCGCGATCTGGTATTTTCGCCGTTTGTGCAGCCAAAGGGACGACCAGCCCGAGAGTAAGAAAATCGCGCTTTGAGATATTTACCATTGCTTAGATTAGCTCCTGTTCCTAGGGCTGAAGTGCTACCGACGCTTTCCCTGCTGGACCCGTATAGATCAGTTCAATCGACTGAAGGCCGGTGGTCTTGCCGCGATATTGAAAGAAAATCAGCCCCGCCTGTGGCAGCGTGCGGTCCCCTTCTGGAAGGGTGGCCTTCTGCACTCGCTGTTGCATTGCCCGACGCACCTCAATGGGGATTGGCGGCGGTGAAGGAGGAGGATCATTTTTATCCCCTCCGCCTCCGCCACTACTCATGCCGCCTTTGGATTTCTTATCCACCGGAACTGCCGGTTGCCATTCTGGATCCTTCAAGGAACTCAGTACCGCCCCATAAGGCTGGCCCGCGAGCGGAGTTTTCTTGCCATTAATGCGCAGCGAAAAATCGTCGAAGGATAATTTGAGTTTTGCATCTGCATCGCCGAAAAACGCCGTTTCCACCACCACGTAGTCTTCCGTGGTCAGCGGCCCTTGCGCAGTGGGAACGGAATGTCCGGTAAACTCCGCTGCAATGGTGACATTTCCAGCCTTAACCATAGATTGATAATCAGTGGGTGCCGCCCTGGGTGGAATTCCCTGAGCTTCCTTTGTTTGCCCATGGATGCACAGGCAAAATGCAGTGACCATTAAGAAATTCATATTCAGGTGAAGGATGCTTCGCATGTCTGCTATCAAGTTAGCATACGAAATTCGAGGATTCCCACAATTGGTTAAAGAAGATTGCTCTTTCAGCCGAACAATTAGATGCGGCATGACCAACCTTCAAAATTCCCTTTATCAAGCCTTTCTGGCCTCGGTCCTTCTCATTTGCACCAGCACAGGGTTCGCCCAAAGCGGTGGCGTCTATGCGGGCAACGGCCAGTCCTCGCCCTATTCTGGCGATGGCGGATCTGCGGCAGCGGCGGTTTTATCCGGTCCAACGGGCATGTCTTTTGATTCGTTTGGGAACGTCTATATCGCCGAGCGTGGTCATATCCGTCGTGTGGATGGATTGACCAAACAGATCAGCACGGTGGTGGAAGGATCGGGGCTGTCCCTTTCCATAGAAGATGGGACGGATTACCCCTACGACGTGAAGTTGGATGCAGCCGGGAATCTTTATTGGAGCGACACTGCGGCCCACGTAGTCAGGAAACGGGACGGCATTACCGGCGTGATCACCACGGTTGCCGGGCGCGGTTCGTCAGGATACAGCGGTGATGGCGGATTGGCGACAGAAGCGGAATTGAGCTTGCCTACAGGCTTGGCGCTCGATGTTGACGGGAATATTTACGTGGTGGATTCGGGCAACCACACGCTGCGACGGGTGGATCGAATTACCGGCGTAATCACCACCCTGGCTGGCACCGGGACGCCTGGTTTTTCAGGCGACGGCGGTTCCGCACCAGCGGCCAGACTCAATTCTCCAGTGGGCATTGCCATTGATCGTTCGGGAAACTTTTACGTGTCGGAAATGCGCAATCATCGCATCCGGCGCATTGATGTGTCCACCGGTTCCATTGAAAGCGTCGCTGGAACTGGCATCGGCGGATACAACGGCGATGGTCTCTCCGCAGCGCAAGCCAATCTGAAAATGCCTGGGCTGATGACCTTTGACAACGCTGGCAACCTGATCTTTGCCGATGTTTTGAATAACCGGGTGAGGATGCTTGAGATTTCTTCCGGGCTTATCTGGACAGTAGCGGGGGGCAGGCCGCTGAGCATGAAGGCGCCCGCAGGGGTTGCGATTTCAAATGTGGGAACACTTTTGATTTCCGAAAGCCGCGGCCATGTGGTGCGCAACCTGTCATTCCCTGGCTCTACTGTTGTAACTGGCCTGAAACTCTCCACCGCAGCGGGTCGAGTTCCCATCACCATTCCGCTTTCCCTAACCGCTTCTTTGGCCACTGGCAACAACCTACCGAAAAATGCCACGGGAACTGTGAACTTTTTTTATGGGCCCACCGCCGATGGAACCTATGGACAATTGGGCACGGCATCGCTTCTCAACGGCGAAGCCACACTTACTACCCCTTTGTGGGATGTCGGTGCGTGGCGCATTAATGCTGAATATTTGGGCGA
>JAYWBH010000144.1:0-7102 GCA_043781815.1 Bryobacterales bacterium
GTGCCAACATTGATGAGACAATTCACCTGGTCTTAATTACCGAGCAGGGCGAGAATAGGAATCAATGTGAACAATAACCAAATGTGTGCTTCTCCTGCGGTTTTGGCCGCCGCAGAACGTAGGGAGCCCGAGCGAAGCGAGGCCGACCAGAGTTCTGTGGCGGCCAAAACCGCAGCGCCCTTACCGCCAGCCCCGGCGCGACCAAACCCAGAGGTAGTGGTCAATGCCAAGCGTCGAACCTACACCGCCGAATACAAACTCCGCATCCTGGCCGAAGCTGACCGAGCCGCTGGTCAATCCGGAGCCGTCGGTGCCTTACTTCGCCGAGAGAAAATCTATTCTTCATTCCTAGTCAGTTGGCGGCGCGAACGTCAGGCCGGCATACTCAAAGGCTTGACTCCCGTCCCGCGCGGTCCCAAGTCCAAACGGAATCCGCAGGAAGACGATCTGCAGAAACTTCGTCGCGAAAATCAACGGTTGACAGAACAACTGCGTAAAGCGGAAATCGTCATTGATGTTCAAAAAAAAGTGGGCTCGCTGTTGGGTTGGCCGCTGCCCAAGGCGGACCCCGAGGAGCAATCCTGATGGACGCCGTCAGCCAACTTTCCCCCACCGTGGGCGCGGTTGTCGCATGCGATGTTCTAAGAGTCTCACGGTCTTCTTATTACCGGCAGCGTCCTCTACTGGGCCCTTCATCCACTCCGATAAACGAGCCGGTCGTCTCATCGCAACGCCCTTCTCCTGCCCGTTCTCTTAGCCCAAAGGAGCGTGCCGATGTAGTGGCCGTCTTGCATGAACAGCGATTCCAGGATCGCTCTCCAGCCGCTGTTCAGGCTACTTTACTCGATGAAGGCAAGTATCTCTGCTCACCCCGGACGATGTATCGCATCCTGCAACAGCAGGGCGAATCTGGCGAGCGCCGCGATCAACTTGTTCATCCTTCTTACACAAAGCATGAGTTACTGGCCACCGCTCCAAATCAACTTTGGAGCTGGGACATTACCAAGTTAAGGGGGCCGGTCAAGTGGACTCACTTCTACCTCTATGTGATCCTCGACGTATTCAGCCGCTACGTTGTCGGCTGGATGATCGCACCCAGGGAAAGTGCCGAGTTGGCCAAGAACTTCCTTGAGCAAACAATTCTCAAGCATCACGTTCCCCCAGGCCAGCTCAACATTCACGCCGACCGCGGACGGGTCATGACGTCCAAGGAAGTTGCCTTTCTGATGGCCGATCTAGGTGTCACCAAAACCCATAGTCGACCTTATGTTTCCGATGACAACCCGTATTCGGAAAGCCAGTTCCGAACTCTGAAGTATCGGCCAGAGTTCCCTGATCGTTTCGGCTGTATTGAAGATAGCCGCACTTTTTGCCAGGAGTTTTTCCATTGGTATAACGACGAGCATCGTCACTCCGGCATCGCCATGCTGAGCCCCGCCGTGGTTCATTTCGGTGAGGCCCAAACTATTCTGGCCAATCGGCAGTTGGTGCTGGATGCCGCCTACCAGCAGCATCCAGAACGCTTCGTCCGCCGACCCAAACCGTCGGAGCTCCCTTTGAAAGTTTGGATTAATAAGCCAATTCCAGACAAGGAAAACACCGAAAAAGAAACTCTGTAAACTCTCTTGCCAGATGTCTCAAAGTTGTTGGCACGCACCGCCGTTCTATAAAGAACTTTCTGACGATGTACTGGGATTACATTGGGTGGGGCAGGCAGTTTCGCATGCCATTTTGGTGATCCCGCGATTTTCCTGACCAAGTTAGCGTCGCACAATTTCCAAGGTCTGAAAAGGACAAGCCGGAGGCATGTCCCACCTGAACTTCCAACTCTGGGACTAGCTGCGGTTGGACTTGAGCACCTGGTCAATGGCTTTTGAAAATTCCAGTGGAGTATGAATCACTATGCTCTTTCCTTTGACACTTTTCAGCGCAAAATTGATGGCATCGGGCAGGCCTGCATTGGGGTTGCGACGGAAAAACGATTCAAACCGGAAGTAGAAAAATCGAGGCGCTGTACCCAGCGGCTTATTGATGGCTTGGGCTGGTAGCTTGTCCAAATGACGGGCCATGGGTCCAAGGAAAATCACGACATCGGAAGGGCCACGTTTCGATTCACCGGCATTTTGTTCTTCGTTCAGTAACTTGGCGAGTAAGTCCAGGTGACCCCCTTTATCCTTCAAGACTGAGTAATCGACAGAACCCAATTCCACTTTCTGCATGGCTTCGCTAACCTCATCCAGTTCGCGCAGCCGGAAATCGTCACGACGAAAAATTTCGGCATGTTGTTCCAGATTGAAAACTACGAGTCGTACAGAGAGCGTGGGAATTCGCCCCATCAGGGAAGACAACGTTCCCAGCAGCATTGCTTCGTCACTGGCTCGCAACTTAGTCCGGCGTGGCGAAAGTGGTGTGGCGTGAACCAATACGGTAAGACGTAGTTTACGGACATCTTCATCTTCGGGTGTGGGTAGCGAGACTCCGCGCAGGGAAAGGTCAGTGGCGACGTTTGGTGGGATGGTGGTTTTCACACTGCGGCTGGAACCATGCAGATCGGCAGAGGCAGTCCAATGTTTGCGGCAGATACGCCCGCTGTTATCCATCAAAATCCAGTCCACATCATACCGACCTTCGCCCAAAAGGAAATTACCGCCGGTTTCAATGACGGAATCCTTTTTGGGAGCGTCGGCGGGTATGGGCGGCAGGAACAAGCCCTGCGCCAGATAGACCGGTTTGGCGCCACCATTTTTGGGAGTGATGCGGCTCACCACGGTGAGGCGATTTCGTCTACCGGAATATTGCGTCAAAGGAATGCTCACGGTGTAACCCGCTTGAAAGAAGAAGCCGTAGTTGAGCATGGGCTTGATAGGAGTAATTTCGCACCGCAGTGGCTTATCGTCACTACGCGGATCAAAGCGCAGAAGACCAGGAATTTTGGCAGGATCCACCAAGGTTTGGGTTAACGCCGGGAGTGCGGTGAGAAGAATAAGGTGGACAAGACGCATGCTACTTGTATGATGCCTCATTGGGTAAGCGGCTGGTAAATCCCTCTATCGTTTCCGCAAAAAATCTGGCTTTTCCGAGATGCTGCAGGACATTATGAAGCGGTGGTTTATTTTGGCCGGTTTCACTGCCCTTGTGCTGATGCTGCCCCTTGCGCTGACCTCAACCGGTGGCTGGATTCGGCGTATGGGTCTCCTGCGTTGGCAACGTCTTCATTGGCTTGTCTATATCACCGCAATCGCTGCTTCACTACTACTGGCTGGTGAAATCCGATATTCGCTGGCCAGTGTTTTACGGCGTGGTTATTCTGGTGCTGCTTGGATCAAGACTCATTGGCCTGCGCAACAAAACAGCTACCAACACTGTACGGCTAACGTTATCGGGCTTTCAACGACAAACCCCCGATACCGTAACGTTACGATTTCCACTCCCTGGCGGAAAACTGTTGGGCGTAAGACCGGGACAGTTTCTTACTTTCGATTGGATTGTGGATGGCAAGACGCTACCACGTTCCTATTCCATTTCGTCATCGCCACTAGAGACCAGATATGTCGAGGTTACGGTGAAACAACAGGGCGTGGTTTCGACATTCCTGAATCAAGAGGCTAAGCAGGGCTTGACCGTGGTTGCACGCGGACCCTACGGACAATTCTATTTCGATGTACAGGCTCACTTACTTAACTCCCCAGCCCAAGTAAGTAATGCGGGTATTCCATGTTAGCGGCCTTACTGATTGTGCTGACTACTTACTCGAACCGATTCGAGCGCCCCCCCGCGACGACGGGAGGGCTTTTTGATGAAGAGCATTCCGACCGGGACTGATCTCTTTGTATTCAGGTTAGCAGGGGTGGTGAAAATTCTTGAAACAGGAAGATTGGTAAATGGTCAATCACCCTGGTGTCTCACGGTGGTCACTTCGGCGACACGCGCACAAGGATTCCCTCCACTCTTCGCGACTGTCCGCGAGTTCCGCAGAATTGTCCATTCTGAAAGAAAGCCGTGTCGCCGGAGCCTTCCAGGCTCGCCATATAAACTACATCGTAGTTCGCGGCCGACGGTCCCGTAAGCTGAATAGAGAAGCCTTCCAGCCTCCGGGATTGCCCCCGCGTACCGAT
Organism: Bryobacterales bacterium; assembly: GCA_043781815.1. GTDB lineage: Bacteria > Acidobacteriota > Terriglobia > Bryobacterales > Bryobacteraceae > JANXSF01. Next base: position 4,116 of record JAYWBH010000144.1, read on the forward strand.
GAATTGGCCTTCATTCACAAGGGGCACGTCGCCGATGGCTTGCAGGTGGGCCATATATTGCATACTCAAGCCAGGGACTTGCGGATTAAGCCACAATTGGAACCCCTCCAGCCTACGCGATTGCCCGCGAGTCCCCGCGAATTGGTCGTCATGTGCCGTTGAATCTCCGATCCCCTGAAGATGTACAAGCACATCAAGCTTGAGATTAGTCGTGTCGTACAAAGGCGGAGCCACCACCGTTGGATGACTCGAGTCCTTCACCATCTGCTGGTTCTCTGGCGTAAACCACGGTCGAGTGGCTTGGACGTTGGCGACAACGCCAGTTGATAGGAGCTGTGCCGCCGGCCCCGCCCAAGGCTCAAGAGGGCTCAGAATTCCCCAAAATGGGCCGCCGGTACTTACATCTCCACTGCCTTGGCTATTCGAGTCTGTGCCGTAAACCAGATTAGGGGTTAGCCGTTCCGGGTTGCTTGGCTTGCGCTGCCACATCGCAAATAGCCGGTCGACGTTGGAATGGAGTAGAAACACGAACGGATCGCGGAACGAGGTGTGCGGGTTGCCGATCGTGCCGCCGATAAAGCCGTGGGCCTGATTATGAGCTTGCGTCATTAAAGTGTTTAGGGTTTGATAGTTTGCCGCATTGACGATCGCAGTGACCTGCGCGGCGGTCACGGGCGCGCCGGTGGCCGCAACATTCCTGGTGATGTCCCGCGGAGGATCGAAGGGATTATTGTTCGGATCGAACTCATTGTTCGAGCGGAAAGGCGTCGCTCCCGGAACATAAAATCCGGCAGCTAGCAATGGAGCGCCGGCTAATCCGCTGGCGGATCCCATGAAGTTCGCCGTGAACAGCGGGGTCGGATTGGTGGTCCAGTCCCAGTAATGCAGCGATAAGTCCGGATCGATTGCGCGGATCGAGGCTTCTAATCGATTCACGAGCTCACGATGCCATGGCAAGAAGGCTGGGCAGTTGTGCACATGTGTGTGCGCGTGAATTTCATCCTGTTTGAACCAGTAGCTGACGCCGCCCACCGGGACATCTGGTCGTCCGCCTGGATATTTTCGTGTATGTAACGCAAGGATTGCGTCGCGCAAGCGGTCCCGTTCCGCCTGGGAAACGGTTGCGACATTCCTACGAATTCCATCACCTAATGCCATATTCTTCTCCTTGTTTTTATATGAACGCGACATAGTATACCACACTTATCCGGGAATGTCGCGAGAAATCTGGCAAGTAGAACGGAAATTCGGGAAGTGACTGGAGTGAGCCCCTTGGCTGAGACAGCATAAATAGGGACACATCTGGAGTGAACTGGAATGAACCTCAAAAGTAAGCCACTCGGCTCTGCCTCCCTAAATTGGTCAGTCGAAAAGGTGTAAGTTCAGGCTGACCCAGTATTTCCAGTATTTCGACCCCAGTATTTCAATTGGGTACAGTATCGCACTCTAGCTGCCGGTTCGAGCAGCGTGCTTCTGTGTAAATGCTCCATTGTTGGATTTCAGTGACTGGGCGTATTTCCACAAACGGGAAATCCACTTGCGTCACCGATATTAGATATCAAGGCTAGGCGGGCTAGGCAGGCAAAACTGCCCAATGTCATTTAGTTTGCCTGCATCCCTGTAGAATCTCCAACGTTTTTGTTGGGATAACCCGTGGTTAAAAGACCGCTCCCTCGCGGTCACGGTTTTTTTCACTACAGGTTATGGAGATTCTACAGGGATGCGGGAAAAGTAAGTGGCATTGGGCAAATCTGCCTACCCCACAACTTGCAGTTCAGGCCACCCGAATGTGGGGCAGGCAGTTTTGCCTGCCAAGTCCGCCTAGCGGACTTTTTTCACACTCTTCGAGTGCTTGGAAAACTTCTGAAATCGGGGAAACTTCTGGCATTCAGCCATTAAGCCTTGCCCACCGCCCCCAGCCCCTTACGCCGCCCGCTGCGTTGGCCTCAAAATCAGCCGCTCCCTCCCGGCATCGACTTCCAACACCACCTCTGCATCGGCCTCAATCTGCCCGTCGCTCACCATTGCCGCCAACGGTTGCATCACGAAACGATGAATTACTCGTTTCAATTCGCGTGCTCCATATTCCTTACTGGTTCCTTTATTCAACAGAAATTCACGGGCTGATTTTGGCACTGAAATCTTGAAACTTCGTTCTGCTAATCGGCGATCTATGTGGTCCTGGCCGATGGGGTCGATGGGGACAAAGACCTTAAATCCCTAATTTTGAACATACGATTTTCGCTCCAACTCAGCAATAAGTTTATTATTCAACTCCCCGAAGCATCTTGACATCAGTGAAAAATAGCATCAAGATGATAAGTATGCGGACGACAGTCAATTTAGAGGACGATCTGGCCGAACGACTCCGCGAAATGTCCCACTCCTTGCGTTGTTCGTTCACCGAGGTTTTAAACAATACGTTGCGGCAATCTCTTCGAAGTCAGCTACCGCCCGCAGAGCCGTACAAAACCATTCCTTGGAATGGGGCATTGGTTCCCGGCATAGACCCTACCAGCATGAATCACTTGGCCGATGAACTCGAAGATGAGGAAATTATTCGAAAACTGAGGTTGGGACGTTGATTCTTCCCGACGTGAACTTGCTGTTGTATGCTCATTTCAATCAGTTTCCGCAACACCAAGCCGCACGCGTATGGTGGGATGAGGTTCAGAATGGCCAGGAAACTGTTGGATTTAGTTGGATGGTACTTCTCGGTTTCCTGCGGATTTCTACCAAAAGGGGTGTTGTTGAACCCGCCATGCCTTTGGATGTGGCCCAGGCTTACGTCCGAAAGTGGCTGGCACAACCGCGTGCACGCATAGTTGAGCCTGGTCCAAGCCACTTGGATTCACTTCTCGCTCTTTTGAACCAAGCCGGAACAGCAGGCAATTTAACCACGGACGCACATTTGGCGGCGTTAGCTGTGGAATATGGCGCCACAGTTTGCTCTTGTGATGTGGATTTTGCGCGCTTTTCCGGCGTGA
>JAYWBH010000145.1:0-7098 GCA_043781815.1 Bryobacterales bacterium
TTCCCTGGGCGAGACCCGGGCTTCACAACCGGCAGACCTTGCGCGCATAGCGGGCAGGATTCCGGCTGATAGGTGACCGGCGTCAACGTGGCCAGGGCAATGCGCGGCACTCCCAAATCTGCCTTGCCTCCGCTACGGTCAATAATGGAGCCAGCGGCCAACACTTTAGCACCAAGCTGATTCACCAGTGCGATCACTTCAACGGAACTCCCTCCAGTGGTGATCACGTCTTCAATCAGCACCGCCCGCTCGCCGTCTTCGAAACTAAATCCGCGACGCAGAACCATCTTTCCATCGGCATCCCGTTCCGTAAAAATGAAGCGCACCCCCAGAGCCTTGGCCACTTCATGCCCAATGATGAGCCCTCCCATGGCTGGCGCTACCACCACATTCACTTCCCCTGCTAAGCTTTTCAAAGCGGCGGCCAGCAGTTCGCCGAACTCAGCGGCGATGGCAGGAAATTGCAGGACTTTGGCGCATTGCAAGTATTCGGGACTGTGTAATCCGCTGGTTAGGCGAAAATGTCCCGTTAAGTAGGCACCGGTTTCCTCGAAACGGCGCATGGTTTGTGTTGTGGATTGTTCAATCACGTTTGTAGCCCAATATAACAACAATGAACTGTCCGATTGTGGGACGACAATTCCCGCGTGCGGCCAGCCGACCGGAAGAGTAACCTCGCCGCCCTCAGCAAAGTCTTTACACAAGAGTCAGTTGTCCACAATCGCCGATTGGGCAACGAACTGCTACTATAGAAATTTCCGATCCGAACTTTTTCGGGAACATCTCTATGATGAGAATCGTTTCCTTCAGTTAAAGCCCATGGCCTACAAACCTTATTTGAGCATCCTCCTATCCAGCATCTTGCTGTCGCCAGCCACCTTACTGGCACAAACCCCTAGCCAATCGAACGTGAATCGCGTCGGTGAATGGTTTAACAATCTTTCCGACCCGTATAAGTGGAAGGAGGTAGGTCCAATCAATCTCGCCAATTCCAATCGGCTGGATTCCTTGATGCGAGGCGGTAACATCTACCTCTCGCTCCAGGACGCCATCGCTTTGGCTTTGGAAAACAACCTGGACATCGAAATCCAGCGGTATGGGCCCCAATTTGCCGAATCGGACTATAGGCGCTCCTTGGCTGGCGCTGCAGCCCGTGCCTTTAATGGCGGGGTGACCAACAACTCCACCACCGGAGCCGTTAGTGGCACTGGCGTGAATAATACATTAGGAGCCCAGCAGACCTCTGTCACCACTGGTGCCTTAAGTCAGGGTCTAGATCCAGTTTTGCAAGGAACTTTTAGTTGGGGACACCGCACCACCCCGCAAACAAGTTTATTTGTTACCGGTACAAATTCGCTAATTTCAAACAGCAAGATAGCGAACATGTCCCTTTCAAAGAATTGGCTTACGGGAACTTCGGCAACCCTTTCGTTCAACAATAACTTCCTGTTTCAAAATTCAGGTCGTAACGATTTTAATCCTTCTCGCTCGGTGACTGGGGAACTTTCCGTTACGCAGCATCTCTTGCAAGGATTCGGATTAGCAGTGAACCGGCGCAATATCAAAATTGCGAAAAATAACATTGGGGTCTCGGAATTGGTGTTCCGCCAACAGGTCATCACCACAGCCTCCAGTATTATCAATATTTATTGGGATCTGGTAAGTTTTAACGAAGATCTTCGTGTCAAAAAACAAGCCCTGGCCTTGAATCAAAAGCTTTACGATGACAACAAGAAGCAGGTTGAGATTGGCACATTAGCCCCTATTGAAATTATTCGTGCAGAAGCCGAAGTGGCACGAAGCCAGCAGGATCTCACGATTTCTGAAACAAACGTTCTGCAGCAGGAAACCGTATTGAAGAGTTCCTTGAGCCGAACTGGAATCTCCAGTCCTGGCCTTTCTGAGGCTCACATCATTCCTACCGACCGTATCTCTATGCCAGAGGCGGAAAGAATGCAACCTGTCCAGGACATGCTGCAAAAGGCCATTGAGTTACGACCCGAATTGGAGCAACAAAGAATCAGCATTGAGAATGCTAAGTTGGGTTTGAAGGGCACACGCAATGCTCTTTTGCCCACCATTGATGCCTTCGTCGACGTCCGTAACAACTCCTTGGCTGGTGATGTGAACCAGATTCCAGTCCCGCCGATCCAAGGCGCACCCATACAAACGCCTGTTACCAGACAGGCTAACTCTGTGGATCAGTTCTTTCTTGGTGGCTATGGAACGGCGTTGCGCCAAGTGTTTGGCCGCAACTTTCCCGACTATTCCGCCGGTGTGACCCTCAATATCCCCATCCGAAACCGTCAGGCTAAAGAAGATATGACCCGCGATCAATTGACCTTGCGACAAAGTGAAGTTCGTTTGCAGCAACAATTGAACCAGGTGCGAGTGGAAGTGGAAAACGCACTGATTGGTCAACAACAAGGTCGGGCGCGGTACCAAACTGCTGTAAAGAATCGAGTTCTGCAAGAACAAACGTTGGATGCCGAACAAAAGAAATACTCGTTAGGCGCTTCCACCATTTTCTTTGTCATCCAATCTCAGCGCGACCTGACGTCCGCCCAAGCCGCCGAAGTGTCCGCATTAAGCACCTATGCCAGGGCTAAAGTGGAACTGGAACGCGCTACAGGACAGACTTTAGGTGCTTATGAGATACAAATTGGTGAAGCAGTGAAAGGTACGGTTGCCCGACCCGCAGCAACCATCAAGTAAGACACGTTTCAAAATGGTCACCATTACTGCACTATCCGATGCAAAACGGTAATGGTGACAATTTTTTGTCCTGTGTCAGTAAAATTTATCAGCTCTCAGATAGCAGCATCAACCGCCTAAATTTGGCTACAATTGCACGCAAGCCCAGTGCTTTCAATTAGTTAGGATTAATTTAGGGATGGGGACAGCCATTTCAGAACCAAAAATTGCGACCATTCTTGGTTTGGTATTCCGCTTGCACTATAAAAGCTGTAATGCAAACGATACAGGCTCAAGGATCAAAGGTTGTTCTGCTAATTGTCCCACAGAAGTTAACTCCTCTCAAGTAGTTTTTCCCATCCCCATTCCTTCCATAAACTCCTTCCCAACCTAAACCCTTGAGCCTGATATATAATAAAGGCTCAATTGGCTAAAGTCCTAAAGAATTCGTTAACGAATGCCGATAGTTTCCACATGAACACCCGAATCGAACTTGATTCTCACGTTGAATTCCAACTCAGCCTACTTCGGCTAACAGCGGCAACTGCCGAAGCAGCGAAGAGTGCCAAAGCAGAAGATTGGTCGCAGAATGCTCAAAGTCTGGAAGGATTGGCAGAGCAAGCTCGGGTTAGCGTCATCAAATTGACTTAGTTGAATCCTGATCCAAAATCTCGTCGATTACTTGCGACAGGGATCGAGGGCTGAAAGGCTTTTGGATGAACCACACTCTTCCGCGCAGCGGCAAGGGTAGGCTGTCTGTGTCAAAGGGATAGCCGCTACACAACAGCACGGGCATCAGTGGAAGCATTCCCCGTATCTCAGTGAACAGTTCCACACCATCTCTATCCGGCAACGTTAAATCCACAAGCACAAGGTCGAAGTCTGTGACATTTCTCAACAAATCCAAGCTTGCATCGGCATTGGGACAAGTATGGACCTGGAAGCCCGTTCGGGTAAGAAAGCGATCCAGTAAAAACAGTAGTGCCGCTTCGTCGTCAATGATCAGCAGCCGCTTTTTAGACACAGTTCCTACCACAAAGAAAGCGGAACGGCTCTAGGGCTGAAACCAATTCCTGCGGAGAGTCGGAAACCATCGCGGTTGATGGTAGTCAATGAGGCCTGATCAATTTTCCGAGTGTCGAATCGCGCGAAAATGTGAGATCCAAACCAAGGCATTTTCCGAGTCACGCCGACGCCCACAAGAACCGCCTGATAAGGTGACAAGGCTCGAGTGAGGCTGGCGTATTTGGTATAGGCAACGTTGAAGCCAAAATTCCAGACCTTTTCAGCAGTGTAGCTGAGGCTGGCACTTCCAGAGGTTTGTTTGCTGGTTAAAAAGATTCCATTACCAGGGGCCACGGCCTGCTCCCCCCCGACAGAGAAAAACACTTGCTTCCGATTGTAGGTTGCATCCACTTTCACCCCTGGGGCTGTGCTGACTTTATAAAATGCTTCCAAACCAGAGGATCTTCCGAACAATGCCGCGATTTCCGGACTCAAAGGAACTACGGTGGCACCCAAACTTTCAATACGATACCCCTGCAGTGCCACATTCAGAGTCCAATCGCGATTCACCCGACGCTTTACTCGCACAAAGATACTATGAATGTCGGAAGCTCCAAACGATCCAAGGAAGTGATAGTGCAAAAATTGATATCCAACTCCAACGTTTGTGGAGCGACTCACCACCCTGGAAATTTCCCCATCCACCGTTGAACCCTGTAGTTCAGCCAAACCTTTGACGGACCGGCGAGTGGTAATGCTTGATCCACCAAACCTAAAGCTCAAACGGTTATTTTTTTGATAGCTTACGTGTGCTGCAAGTTGACCATAGTTCACGCGGTTGTTGATCACTTCATTGGTAGGAACACTATTGAAATTGGGATCAAATGGAACGTAGCTTTGCAAAGCTCCAAAAACTCGATTCGTGCTGCCTGCGGCGATATCTACTTCTGCCGACCACTTTTTGTCGAATTGATGGGTAAGAGCTAAACTCAACACTTGATTGCTGCCATTCCCAATGGCCGATGCTGCATTCGAATAGTGAACGTAATCGCCACGATAGTTCAACCCAATGGAGGTTCGCCGCCAAGTCTTAGTTCCATAAGCGCCAAACCCTGCTTCCACGCCATAGGACGATTGCGTTTCGAATTGGCCTGCGGCATTCGCTGAGGTTCCTCCGACTGAGCTATCGTACACCCCACTGATACTGGCAAATGGTCGAATCCCGTCCCCGCCACGACCTACCCTGGCTTCACGCACTCCGCCACCGCTAATCGAACTGGAACCAAACCCGCCGATTTGGGCCCAAGCAATGGGCACCAATGCCAACATAAAACACGATTTCAAAAGTCTCAACTGCCCTCCAGAGAATCAGTCACTCCCTCGCTAATCGGCTATCCTGTTACGCAACTTTAAGCCTGCTATCGAGTAAACCTCTTACGCTATCCGCCGGGGTGATGACGTTTTGGCTATCGGTTAACCCGTAGGTCAACCAGTAACTTATTTCCTTCTTATAGTTTACCAGATGAAAAATGCAACTTCCAAACATTTTAATGCAAACATGTCTTAACAAAGTTTGCTCTTTTGACTCCAAAAAATAGTTTCCATCCATGTTGACCCTGACCCCGCAAATAGCGTCATCATAAAGTGAAAGGATTTCATGGCCAAACGAATACCCCTTCAGAGGACAACTAAGCCAAAAATGAAACGCCGTATCGCCCGCTCTCTACCCGCCGCATTGGCCACTGCAGGAATGCTTGCCGCAGGCGATCTTCCTGTGCGCCAAGTCATTCTGTATAAGCACGGAGTCGCCTTTTTTGAGCGCTCTGGCGATTTGGCGCCCGGCGAATCTGCCAAGCTCGATTTCAAAGCTTCCGATATGAACGATGTCCTGAAGTCCCTTACAGTTGAGGAAACCGGAGGCGGTAAGATCACCGGCGTCCGCTACGATTCCAGTCAGCCGCTGGCCAATCGGCTGGCTGATTTCCCATTCAAACTGGGCGACCGTCAATCTCTGGCTCAATTCCTGGATCAGCTCAAAGGTGCACGGATTGAGATGCAGTATGGCAGCCAGCCCGTAAAAGCATCCGTCGTTTCCGGACGAGTCACTCAGGACAAGGACAACAAAGATGTCTCGAAGGAAATTTTAGTCGTTCTGACGGAAGCAGGCGACCTTCGCTCCATTGACCTGAGCGCCGTCCAAAGCTTGCGCCTGACCGATCCTGCCCTGCAATTGCAGTTACGAGAATACCTGTCCGCAGTGGCTAATTCCCGCAGTAAGGACCAGCGCAGCGTCTACATTGATTCCGCCGATAAGAAAGGCCGCAAGATATCGGCCAACTACATGATCCCCATGCCAGCCTGGAAATCCAGTTACCGTCTGCTGTTTCCGCAGACCGGCGAACCCATGTTGGAAGGTTGGGCCATCATCGACAACACCACTGCTGACGATTGGACCAACATCAAACTTTCGGTAGTTTCCGGTCGGCCTATTTCGTTTGTCACGAAACTTTACGATCCGAAATTCATGGCTCGTCCCTATGCCGAACTGGCTGAGGATCGGGCGGTGGCTCCGGAAGTTTACGGCGGCGCGATGGATCAGGTAGCGGCAGCACCGATGGTTGCAGGTGGCATGAAAGCAAGTCAACCTGGAAGGACGGAGCAGTTCGCCATGTTGCAGAAATCACCGGGTGATCGCTTTAGTAGGACGGATGGGACCTCGTTAGGTGAATCTGTAGCAGTATCCCAATCTTCGGTTGTCGTCAGTGCCCAAGGCCGTGATTTGGGGGAATTGTTTGAATATAATTTCGCCACTCCTGTCACGGTGAAACGGAATGAATCCGCCATGATTCCATTCCTACAGCAAACTCTAGGGGCACGAAAGCTACTCATCTATTCGGACCACAACACTCCCAACCCACGCAATGCAGCCGAACTAACCAACTCCACAGGCAAGACTTTGGACGGCGGCCCGATAACTGTATACGATGGCGGAGCCTACGCTGGCGAAGCGTTGATGGAAACCCTGAAGGCAACCGACAAGCGGCTGATTAGTTATGGAATTGACCTGGGAACGCGCATCACCACAGCCATTGATTCCACTGCCAGCGCAGTCCGCGAAGTGAAGTTGAGTAGAGGATACCTTACAACCAAGAACGCCGTTCGTGAGACCAATACCTACACCATCAAAAATGCCGATGCCAAAGCGAAGACGCTGATCATTGAACGTCCCATTCGCAACGGGTACAAGTTCATCAACACAAAACCTTCTGAATCAACTGAAAAATCGCATCGCTTTGAAGTAAAGCTGGCCCCCAATCAATCCGTTCAGTTTCCTATTATTGAGGAATCGCAAGCCCAGGAAACCTTCGCCGTCAACAACGTCGATTCCGATTTAATTGC
>JAYWBH010000146.1:0-2270 GCA_043781815.1 Bryobacterales bacterium
ACAATGACGAATCGGTACAAACCTGCGGGGATGGCGTCTAACGTTTGGCAGATCACTGCTTCTTCATTTAGAGCGGGAATGATCAACACCGCTGGCAATGCTTCTGTCATCATAAGAGCTGAAAGGGAGAACTAATTGAGCGACAAGCCAGAGAACGAAACTCGCAACTACCTTCCCATCGTACTCGCTTTAACCCGAGATCTGATGATATCCGTTGTGCTGGCTTTTGTTATCATCCTGTTTCTATATCCTCCCGTGAAGGTGGAAGGCACCAGTATGATGCCGGTGTTGGAGGATCAGGAAAGGATCTTCATCAACAAGTTTGTCTACCAATTCAACATCAGTTCCGTGGAACGTGGCGACGTGGTGGTTTTCTATTACCCGCATGACCGGTCGAAATCGTACATTAAACGGGTGATTGGGATTCCTGGCGATGTGGTGGAAGTGATTGAGGGTCAGGTGCTGGTGAACGGTGTCAAGATTGAAGAACCTTACGTTCCAGCCGAATACCGGGACCAAATGTCCTACCCTGCAACAAAAGTGGAACTCGCCCAGTACTACACTATGGGCGATCATCGCAGTTCATCGAACGATAGCCGATCCTGGGGATTGGTTCCACGGGATAACATTTACGGCAAGGCTGTTTTTGTCTACTGGCCATTACAAAAGCTCGGCTTGCTGCATTAGTGCAGCGTCGAAAAAATTCCGAACTACTGCATTGGAAGTGTAGATAAAATATTCCGCACGTAATTGGTGGTTTCCAGGATATCGGGTATCTTCCCGGTACGATCCACGCGGGCCGGTCCGGCGTTATAGGCGCTGAGTGCCAGCGAGAGATCTCCTCCATAGCGATCAATCAACTGCCGCAACAAAGTAGCCCCCGCCTCCACGTTCTGTTTGGGATCGAACGGATTGGACACCCCCAATTGCCGAGCCGTCTGTGGCATCAACTGCATTAAACCCAGCGCCCCTTTAGGTGATACGGCACAGGGGTCAAAAGCGGATTCTTGCAGGATCACCGCCCGCACCAGATCAGGCGACACTCCGGCTTTGGACGACGCTAAGGAGATCACCGGTTCAATGGGCTCCACTGGACCACAGATTGGTTGCCGAGCCAGTTCATCAGCCGGAAGCCGGGTAATATTGAAGGCAACCGGATAAGTCTTACGGATGGATTCAATCTGCTTGTGAATACTATCGCGCTGCTTCAACAGCGACCCTTCCATGGAACCGGGTTGGCCAAACCCAACTAGCGGAATAAACAACAGGAATGGAATAAACTTAGAATTAGGCACTGTTCTATCCATCGTTTTTTGGATGGAAAAAGTTCATGGCTGGAAGGGTGGGAAGATGCCGTAGTGGGCAATAGGAAGTGATAGGGTATTGACCTCATTCTTACGAAAACAGCGGGCAATGCCTCGTGGACCAATCGGGCGCATTGTGGCCCGTATGATGGAAAAGTCGAACAGGGATCGCAATAGCTTTGTGATTTCTCTGCTCAACTTACAGCCTGCCGATTATGTTCTTGAAGTGGGCTATGCCTGCGGCATGGATATGATTCGGGTGTCCCAAAAAGTGACCAACGGCCTGGTGATGGGCGTGGATCATTCTGAATCTATGTTCAACCTTGCGTCCAAACGGAACAAGAAATTATTGGAATCCGGCAGGATGCAATTGCATGTTGGGCCAGCTACCAAGCTTCCCTTCGCCTACCCCTACTTCGATAAAGTATTTTCCATTGACGTAGCGCAATACGCTAAAGATCCCGTGAAGGACTTCAGGGAACTGAAGCGTGTTTTACGAGAGGGGGGCATGGCGGTGGTCGCCATGGAAGGTCAGGATGAGCAGGCTGCCGAACGGTTGCGTGCCGATTTCGAAAAGGCCGATTTCAAACAAGTGAAGTTAGACCAGAGCGCGCATTTAATTTGTGTGTCAGGCCGAAAATGAAGGCTATCGCCCGAACCCTGCATAAAGTACATACACGCCGCTCCAAAATAGACCAATGCCGTATTCGCCAAAAACTTTCCAGGCAATGAGCAAGCCCACAAAGGAAAAGCGGCTATATTGAAATCGGAATTCTTCCAGCTTCCTGGCCATGTGCTCCGGTAAAAACAAACCCATCACCGAATAACCATCCAGCGGTGGCACTGGCACCAAATTAAAAAGTCCCAAAAGCAGGTTGAGGCCAAACATTAAACTGACAAAGGTGGCAATGCCCTCAGCCGCAGGAGTGGTCCCCACTATCAGGCTTTCAATGGCGAAGCTATGCG